>JACQUE010000059.1 GCA_016210425.1 Chloroflexota bacterium
CTCCCTGGAGCAGGCGGTGCTCACAAGTACTGGGTAGAGGTGGGGGCGTGGGCGAAAGGCCTTTGCGGAGCCCTTGACGCAACCATATAGAGGCAATAAGATCGAGGGACTCCCAAGGCATGGGCGAAAAGGAGTTCGTTATGGAGACAAAACCGAGGACAATTGGGGAGCTACGGCGCAGTGGCTACAGGCCGCGCAGCGTCCGCGAGGAGATGCGCGATAACCTCATTCGCAAGATCCGCAACAGGGAGGAGCTTTTCCCTGGCATCATAGGGTTCGAGGATACGGTGATCCCCCAGGTGGAGAACGCCATCCTGTCGGGGCACGATATCGTCTTCCTTGGGGAGCGCGGGCAGGCCAAGAGCCGCGTCATCCGCAGCCTGGTTAACCTCCTGGACGAAGAGATACCCGTCATCTCAGGCTGCGAGATCCCCGAGGACCCCTTCCGTCCTATCACAAAAGAGGGACGCGACAAGGTGGCCGAGAACGGGGATGACACGGAGATCGCGTGGCTGGGGCGGGAGTATCGCTACAGCGAGAAGCTGGCTACTCCGGACATAACCATTGCCGACCTCATCGGCGAGGTGGACCCTATTCGCGTCGCCGAGGGCCGCTACCTATCCGACGAGCTAACCATCCACTATGGCCTCGTCCCGCGGACCAACCGGGGCATCTTCTGCATTAACGAGCTGCCTGACCTGGCTGAGAGGATCCAAGTGGGGCTTCTGAACATACTGGAGGAGCGCGACGTCCAGATAAGGGGCTACAAGATAAGACTGCCCCTGGATGTCTACGTCGTCGCCAGCGCCAACCCAGAGGACTATACCAACCGCGGCAGGATCATCACGCCTTTGAAGGACCGCTGCGGCTCAGAAATACGCACTCACTACCCCCGTACGGCGGCGGTTGAGATCGACATCATGGAGCGGGAGAAGGCCGACTTCCTGAGCGAGCCCTACAAGACAGCCGTTCCAGTCTTCATGAAGGAGATAGTGGCCGAGATAAGCGCTCTCGCACGGCGCAGCCCGGACATCAACCAGCGCTCCGGCGTAAGCGTCCGCGTCTCCATCTCCAACTACGAGAACCTCATCAGCAACGCTATTCGCCGCGCCATCCGCCTCAACGAAGAGTATTCTGCCCCGCGTATCAGCGATCTCCCCTACATAGTCGCTTCCATCAGCGGAAAGATCGAGCTTGAGAGCGTCGACGAGGGGCGGGAAGATCAGATCATCGAGAAGCTCATCCAGGGAGCTGTCCTCAACGTCTTCAACCGCTACTTCACGCCCCTGGAGCTCGGCGCGATGATCGCGAAGTTTGAAGAGGGGCTCAGCGTCGAAACGTCAGATACCATGAGCTCCAAGGTCTATATGCAGCGGTTGGCGGAGATGAACGGCGTGACGGATGCCATCAAGAAGCTGGGGGCGGCCGATAACCCGGCGACCATCGCCTCTGGCCTTGAGTTCATCCTTGAAGGCCTGCATCTGAACCGGAAGCTGAACAAGGATAAGATGCCGGGCAAAGCGCAATACCGGAGGCCAAGATCATGATAGTCTACCGCTACCGTCGCTGGGACGGGACCCAGGAGCTCCTGGGTCTCCACCCCGACGAGCTGATGAATGAGATATCGGACGACTTAATGTCCCACGGTGACCTGGCCCGCGCCCTGCAACGCCTGATGCAGCGCGGGCTCAACCGTCCTAACGGGTCGCGTATGCAGGGGATCCAGGACATGATGCAGCAGTTGCGGAACCGCCGCCAGCAAACTTTGGACAACTACAACCTGGGCTCCGTCTTCGACCAGATCAATGAGAAGCTGGACGACATCATCCGGACCGAGCGTGGAGGCATCGAGCAAAGGCTTCAGGACGCTCAGGCGCAGTCCGGCAAGCCGAAGGGCGGGGAGCCTCAGGACGCCCAGGGGAGCGAAGGGCAGCCTCAGGCTGGGCATGAAGGCGCGGGCGAGCCGCAGGACGCCGAGGGCGTTCCCTCCGGCCAGCGCAGCACCGGCAGTCAGGAGGGCGAGGGGGAGCCGCCGGCAGGCGGTCAGCAGCAACAAGGCGGAGAGCAGCAGGGCGGCCAGGGAGACCTTGCTGACATAATGAAACATATCGCTTCCAAGAAGCTTCCATTCCTGGACGGCCTGCCTCCCGACGCCCCCGGACGGATTCAGCAGCTCTCGGACTACGACTTCGTTGACCAGGAGGCCAAGCGCAAGTTCGACGAGCTGATGGACATGCTCAAGCAGCAGATGATGCAGTCGTACTTCAACCAGATGGCGCAGCAGATCAAGAACCTCACGCCTGAAGACATGCAGCGCATGCGCCAGATGATGCAGCGGCTGAATGAGATGCTGCGTGAGAAGCGGCAGGGAGGGGAGCCGGACTTCGACCAGTTCATGAAGGAGTTCGGAGACTTCTTCGGCGGAGAGAACGGGCCGCAGAGCCTTGACGAGCTCATCGAGCAGATGCAGCGCCAGATAGCGCAGATGCAGTCGCTGTTGGACAGCCTGCCCCGGGAGATGCGTGAGCAGCTCCGCGATATGCTGCAGTCGGTTATGCAGGACGCTGGGCTCCAGGAGCAGCTATCGGAGCTCATGGCCAACCTGGAGTACCACCTACCGCTCCGTCAAATGCGGAACCAGTACAACTTCCGCGGCGACGAGCCGCTGGACCTGCAGCAGGCGATGAAGCTGATGGAGCAGCTCCAGAACATGGACGAGTTGGAGAAGCAGCTACGCCGGGCGCAGCAGGGCGGCGGCCTCGACCAGGTCGAGGAGGACCTGCTGAGGGATGTCCTCGGCGATGAGGCGGCGCAGAACCTGGAGCAGCTCGAAAAGCTGCAGCAGATGCTGGAGGATGCGGGTTACATCCATCGGGTGGGCAACAAGCTGGAGCTTACGCCGAGAGGGATGCGCAAGATCGGCCACAAGGCGCTCCAAGACATCTTCGCGCAGTTGAAGAAGGATAGGGCCGGTCGCCACTCCACCAGACTCTTCGGGCCCACCGGCGAGAAGGCCGACGAGCTGAAGAGCTACGAGTTCGGCGACCCCTTCCACCTCCAGCTCGAGAAGACGTTGAGCAACGCCATCTTCCGGGAGGGGCCCGGTGTCCCCGTCAGGCTGAAGAAAGAGGACTTCGAGGTCTACCGCTCGGAGTTGCTAAGCACTGCCTCCACAGTGCTGATGCTGGACCTGAGCTGGTCGATGGGCTTGCGAGGCAGCTTCTTCGCCGCGAAGAAGGTGGCGCTGGCACTCCATAGCCTGATCCGCACTCAGTATCCGCGCGACAGTCTGTATGTCGTCGGCTTCTCCAACTACGCTCGTGAGATAAAGATGGACGATCTGGCGAAGATCGGCTGGGACGAGTTCCAGCCTCCGGGTACCAACATGCACCATGC
>JACQUE010000072.1 GCA_016210425.1 Chloroflexota bacterium
CCCGGCCTGTCCTCGGGTTGGTCGCTTGAGGTGGCGGGCAACCGTCACCCTAGATAGATGGCCACCGCCCCGCCTCGGCGGGGTACAGAACTCGGCTTACAGACCTGCTTGGGCTCGAGTGTATTTTTGCCCTCCTATATACTTCCACATATTGACTACCTAGCCTCTTCATTCTGAAAGGACAGAGCGGTGAGGCTGACCAATCTGCTGGAGTGCCTTCCAGATAAGGTCGTCTCTGGGCCTATCGACGTCGAGATATCGGGCATCGCGTATGACTCACGCCGCGTGGAGCCTGGCCAGCTATTCGTCGCCATCCCCGGCTTCCATGTCGATGGCCATGCCTTCGTGATCGAGGCCCTGGCGCGAGGGTCAATGGCGGTGGTGGTGGAGGAAGGGCGTCTGCCCGCGCTACCCGAGGCGGCGACGGTTATCGAGGTGCCTGACACGCGGCGAGCCCTCGCTGAGCTGGCTGCCTGCTTTTTCGGATATCCCGCACGCCGCTTGCGAGTAATCGGCGTCACCGGAACGGACGGCAAGACCACCACCACCTATCTCATCAGCGCCGTCCTGGAGAAGGCCGGCTACAGCACTGGCCTGCTGGGGACCGTTGATTTCAAAGTGGGCAGCCGGAGCTGGGCCAACGTCTCGCGGCAGACGACGCCCGAGGCGCTGGAGGTGCAGGCGGTGCTGGCCGAGATGGTCCAGGATGGGGTCGACTACGCCGTGGTCGAGTCGACTTCTCACGGCTTAGCGCTGCACCGCGTCACCAACTGCGAGTATGACGTCGGCGTCTTTACCAACCTGACCTCCGACCACCTGGACTTCCACGGCTCGCGCGAGGAGTACCTGCAGGCGAAGTCCACCCTCTTCTCGCTCCTACGTACCTCATACCAAAAGGGCATAGCCAAGGTGGCGGTGCTGAACCGGGATGACGAGGCCTATGGGAGGCTGCGAGCGGTGTCCCCGGAGCGTGTGATAGCTTATGGCCTGGGACAGGATGCAGACGTGCGGGCCGAGGGCATCGAACTGAGCGAGGGAGGCTCGCGGTTTGCGGTGAAGGCCCCCGAAGGCGAGTGCCGGATCGCCCTCCGCCTTCCGGCCCTGTTTAACGTCTACAATGCCCTGGCTGCTATTTCTGTTGGGCTCTCACAGGGCGTGCCGCTGGAGGTTGCGAAGGCCGCGCTGGAGGAGGTGCGCGGAGTGCCTGGACGCATGGAGCGCATAGATATGGGCCAACCCTTCACCCTTATCGTCGATTACGCCCATACGCCCGATAGCCTGGAGAAGGTGCTGAAGACGCTGCGTCCGCTGGCCAAAGGACGACTCATCGTGGTCTTCGGTTGCGCCGGCGAGCGCGACCGGGCCAGGCGCTCCGGTATGGGCTCCGTGTCCGGCAGGCTGGCCGACTTTATCATCGTGACAAATGAAGACCCCCGCTTCGAAGACCCGCAGGCGATCCTTGAGGAGATTGCGGTTGGACTGAGAGGCGTTGAGCGGCAGGATGGGCGCGACTTCGTTAAGATCGAGGACCGCCGCGAGGCCATCGACTATGCCTGCCGCATGGCAAGGGAGGGCGACATCATCCTGTTAACCGGGAAAGGGCACGAGCAGAGCATCATCGTTGGCGACCGTAAGCTGCCTTGGGACGACCGCCGCGTTGCCAGGGAGGTGCTGGCAGCACAGGGCTTCGAGGCCGGTTCAGTTAAATCGTAGCGGTACACCTGTTGACCGTTTGTGGTATACTGAGCCATCAATTCGCGCGGTTCGAATAGAGGAAAGGAGGTGATGCCGATGGACTATAGCCATACAGCTAAGGGCCTGGTCCACCGCGGCACCTCGGAGGTGTCCGCGGGCTAGGGCTGGGCCCTAGCGTGAAAGAGCCGGGCTAAAACCCGGCTCTTTCGTTTTGTCGTGATCGATGACCGCTGAAATGGTAGACTATCCGAGTATTCCGGAATGTGAGGAGCCTCAGTCAGCCGATGGACGACTTGTCTGTGAATTCTATCGTTGACGGCCTATCCACGAAGTTCCTTGGCAAACCTGTCTTCTACTACGCCAGCATTGCCTCGACTCAACCCGAGGCGCAGCACATGGCCCGCCTGGGGGCCACCGAAGGCACGATGGTGATTGCCGACGTCCAGACCGCGGGCCGGGGCCGCTTCGACCGCGAGTGGATCACGCAGCCTGGTAGCGGCCTCGCCTTCTCGCTCGTCCTTCGTCCTTACGCCTGGGAGCTCCCTCAGATCAATATGGCTGTATCGCTAGCCATTGTCAAAGGCGTTGAGGCCAGCGCTGGTCTCGAACCTACTATCAAATGGCCCAACGACATACTCATTCGCGGCAAGAAGGTATGCGGCATCCTCATCGATAGTGAGACAGAGGGGGCATCTCTGGCTCACGTCATCGTGGGCATCGGCATCAACGTCAACTTCGACCCGAGCATACATCCGGAGATCGCCAACATAGCCACCAGCCTCTCGAAGGAGCTGGGACGCGAAGTCTCACGAGTGAAGGTGCTCCAGGCCATCCTCAAAGAGATGGAGCGGCTGTACGGGGAGATAAGGCTGGGCAGCGAGGCTGTATACCAGGACTGGAAGGCGCGGCTGGAAACGCTGGGCAAGCACATACGGGTGCGATCGGGCGAGCGGGTAGAGGTCGGTTGGGCTGAGGACGTAGACCCGGACGGCTGCCTGCTGCTGCGTCGGGACGATGGGACGCTGCTGGTCGTCCCGGCCGGCGAGGTCACGCTACGCGCCTGAGGCTCCCTCCGCGTCAGTCTCGTATCAACGCGGACCCACGGAGCGTGAAAACCACCTCTAACTGTCACCCCGAGCGCCAGCCAGGGGTCTTGCTCCATGAAGCCGAGACGCCAGTGCCAAACAGTCCGGATGCTTCACTTCGTTC
>JACQUE010000057.1 GCA_016210425.1 Chloroflexota bacterium
GGCGCTACCATAACCCACCGCGTCCTGACGAGGCTCTTCAGGGACCGCGGTGTCAAGCTGGAGCGCACCTACCAGCTTAACTTCGGCGGCAACACCGATTTCTTCAACATGTTGGAGAGGGAGAGACTAGAGTCCAAGAAGATATCGAAGACTAATGCCGTCACCTCCCAGCTCGAGTACGACCTAGGCCAAGACAACGTGCACGTCGGGCCCAGCGACTACGTGCCCTGGCTGCAGGACCGCAAGTGGTGTCACATCCGCATGGAGGGGCGTACCTTCGGGGACGTGCCGCTGAACCTGGAGTTGAAGCTGGAGGTCTGGGATAGCCCCAACTCGGCCGGTGTGGTTATCGACGCCATTCGCTGCTGTAAGCTGGCCATTGACAGGGGCATTTCGGGCCCGCTCACAGCGCCGTCCTCGTATTTTATGAAATCACCTCCGATCCAGTATACTGATGAAGAGGCCAGGAGGCTCGTGGAGCAGTTCATAGCCGGTAACAGCCGTGGCAGTAAGGCTAAGGTGCCCGGGGAGGCTGCACCGGCCGTCGCTCGCGAGAATAGCTCCTGAGCGCACTTAGAGCTTTGTGCCGATAGCTCTCATAAGGGCCAAGCCCGAAGCGAAGAGGCGCATGCTAACCCCTATCATCAGGTGCCAGTGAGTGTATGCTTGAGTACGCAACAATTCGCGTCTCTAGCCTTGTGGCGCCGCTACTGCCACGCTTCTTCGGCTACTGGCTAGCCTACATGACCGGCGAGCTGACTTTCCTGCTGGCCGCGAAGTCGCGAAGAGCAGTCTTGGATAATGTCAGGCACGTGTTGGGGGCTAATGCGGAGCCTCGGCTTGTAAGGGCGACCGCTCGGGGGGTCTTTAAGAGCCTTTATCGCAATTACTATGATCTTTTCCGGATCCCCCGCTTCGATCTGAAGCAGTTTGACCGCATCCTGACGATACATGGCTGGGAGCATGTTGAAAGAGCCACCAGGGAAGGTAAGGGCGTTATCCTGGCGACCGCCCATCTTGGGAACTTCGATCTTGTCTCTCAAGTGGCTATTACCCGCTCAACGAAGATCACGGCCCTCGTTGAATCCCTCCTCTCGCCTCGGACTTTCCGGCTGGTCCACAGTCTGCGCGCTAGCCGGGGCCTCGACTTCGTTCCTGCCAGCTTTGGAGGCATCCGGAAGGCCATCGAAGCGTTGCGGCGCGGCGAAGCGGTAGCCATCGCCTGCGACCGGGACCTGCAGCGAACGGGAATCCCCGTCGATTTCTTCGGTGCAGAGACGACATTGCCAAGCGGCGCTATCGAACTGGCACTCCGGACCGGGGCAACCGTCCTGCCCGCCTTCAGCGTCCGCAAGCCGCGAGGTCGCTTCGAGGTGTACGTCGAGCCGCCGCTGGAGCTGGTCGGCACCGGCGATCTCAAGCGGGATGTGCGCCTGGGCATGGAGCGTCTGGTCGCGGTAATGGGCAGGTACATAGCTGCTAACGCCGACCAGTGGGTTGTGTTCGAGCCCATCTGGGGCGATCGACATATCGCTCCAGGCAACACAGATAGAGACCTGGCCGCGCCTGCCGCCGGTGGCAACAAACGGGTAGGCTGAGGGCAGCAAAGTAGGACTTTAAGAAGACAAGTTGGGAGACCTGAGGGGGCTATAGCTTTAAGGGATCAGGCGGCTGATGAAGATCGCCCTGGTATCGCCCTATGATTATGCTTATCCTGGCGGAGTGAACATCCACGTGTCCCGCCTGGCAGAGAACTTCTCCACTATGGGGCACGATGTAAGAATCCTGGCCCCATCATCTCAGTCTCCGGAAATTTTGAATAGCCCCACTAAGTTCATATCGATAGGACGGCCGGTGCCCGTGCCTATTTACGGGTCAATCGCGCGGATCGCGCTTTCTCCGCGAGTTAGCTGGAAGGTAAAGCGCATCCTGGCCAGGGAGGAATTCGATATAGTGCACCTGCATGAACCCCTTGTTCCTCTCTTGCCCGTTACATTCCTGCGCTACTCCAAGGCCATAAACGTCGGCACCTTCCACTCCTTTCATGAGCGCAACCGAGCTTATCGCTACGGGAGACGCTTCTTGCGACGATGGTTCCGCCGGCTTGATGGCCGGATTGCCGTGTCTCAGCCGGCAGAATCTTTCATAAGCAAGTTCTTCCCTGCGGACTACAAGATCATCCCCAACGGCATAGACGTGGATCAGTTCTCAGTCGATGTGCCTCCGCTGAGCCACTACAAGGACAGCAAGCTGAACATTCTGTTTCTGACGCGGCTGGAGAAGCGCAAGGGGCTCACGTACCTCCTCCAGGCCTTCGCCCAAGTGAAGGAGCAGTTTGCGGACTGCCGGCTCATCGTGGGTGGAGCGGGGCGCCTGCGCGAGAGCAGCGAGCGGTTCGTGTCGCAGGAGGGCCTTAAGGACGTGGTCTTCGTCGGCTACGTGCCTGAGTCGCTGAAAGCCCAATACTACGCGACCGCCGATATCTACTGCGCCCCGGCGACGGGAGAGGAGAGCTTCGGGATTGTCTTGCTGGAGGCGATGGCCGCCGGCAAGCCCATCGTCGCCTCTGCCATCGACGGATATTCCAGCGTCATCTCGGATGGCGTCGATGGCCTGCTGGTGGCTCCCCAGGACGTGGAGGCCCTAGCGTCCACGCTGTTGCATCTCTTGCGGGACGCGGCGCTGCGCGCGAGGCTGGGCGCGCAGGGGCGGAGGAAAGCCCCCGACTATAGCTGGCAGCGGGTTTCCCGAAAGGTGATGGACTACTACGAGGAGCTCGTGCGAGAGGCGAAAACCTCCTCAGCCTTCGGAAACAGATGGCCGGACTGAATTTGACCGAGGATGCCTTCGATTAAGGTCTCACCGATGGGCCGGAAGTTCGGCTTTCTAGCAGCCAGCTTTCATACGCTGCACCATCGCTGGCTGACGCCCGTGGGCCGCGTCCTGGCAGGCGCCGGCATCACGCCCAATACGCTGACCATCCTCGGATTCATCGCCAACGTCGGCGCTGCAGCAGTCTTGGGACTTGGCCACTTCCTCGGCGGCGGCTTGCTTGTCCTCTTCTCGGGTGCCTTCGACATGCTGGATGGGGCTGTCGCTCGCGCTTCCGGGCGGGTGACGAGATTCGGAGGCTTCCTAGATTCCACCTTGGACCGCCTCTCCGAGGCCGCGATCCTCTTCGGCCTGTTCATCTGGTACGCGCGCCGCGACTCGCTCCAGGAGCTAGTGCTCATCTACCTGACGCTCGTTGGTTCCCTACTTGTCAGCTACACCCGCGCGCGGGCGGAAGGCCTGGGGCTGGAATGCAAAGTGGGTATCCTGACGCGGGCGGAGCGAGTCATCCTGCTGGCTGCCGGACTCATCTTTGGATTCGCGCTGCCCGTGCTGTGGGTGCTGGCAGTCCTGACGAATTTCACCGTAGTCCAGCGCATCCTGCACGTCTGGCGTCGTACGAATCGAGGCCGTGACCCTTGATCAGCGCCGGCGGATGAGCAGGACTACAGCCCCCGTGACCGCGAGGGCTGCGACAACCAGAAAGGCGAAGATGCCGGCCACAAGAGCGGTGGGGAATGACCCGCCGCCCTTTGTTTGTCCGGCTCCCGATGCGGTTGGGACTGCGGGCGGCTCCTGGGCAGGCGCGGGCGTAGGCTTTGCTTCCTGGGGCGTTGTGGGCTTGGCGACGGGCTGACGCGGTGGGAGCCCAAGGCTCTCGCGGAAGCGCGCCTCCAGGCCATCAAGGTCGTAGCCGTACACCTTCTTCATGGCCGCCTCATACTGATTCCCCGATGTGATGGTCCGCAGGTACTCCACCATCTTGGGCTTGCCACCCGAATTCAGCATGTATTTGACCACGCTCCCGGCCTCCCCATACCAGAGCGTCACCTCGTTAGGGTCGCCTGACTGAGAGGTGAGCGATCTCAGACTGATGAGCTTGTCGCGCGCCACAGCGGAGCGGAACGCCGACTCGTAGCCGTTGCCGAGGCTGGTCTGGTTGTTGACGGCTAGCCCTTCATCCAACCAGGAAGGGATATTGCCATAGGGACTTCTGTAGATCTGCTGGAGCACCATGTGGCTCAGCTCGTGGAACACCGTCTCCTCCAGGCCGGATTGCTGACCTAGGAGGATCATGATCTGCGGCGAGACCACGGTGCCCAGCGTTATGATCTGTTCTGAGTAGGCCTGGCTGCGCACCGGGAGGGCGGAGTCCATCGTGGGCTTGTTGGCGTAGACGACGATCCGGACGGGCTGTAGCGTGCCGTCCTGGTGGAGCCATGCCAGGCGGCTAACACCCTCCAGGACCATATCGAGGAGCTGCTGGCCGTAGGCGTTACCACCCTGGTACCAGTACAGAGTTACGTTGTCCTGCGTTAGCTTCTGCCATGCAAAGCGCCCGTCGTCGTAGGCAAACGGTATCGGGTCGGTCTGGAGGGTATTGCCGGCGGCATCCTCGATCTGCCATCGATAGGAGAGCTCGGTAGTAGGTGGGATGTACATATTGCCGCCCGTGTCCAGCTTGAAGTCCAACTGCACCTGCTTGCCGGGAGTGAATTCCGGTCGGCCATAGGCGGAGGAACCATGCCCCTTCACGTCGTAAAAGAGCGTGACCTTGTTGATATCAGTGGAACTGCGGGCTTCCAGATGGAAAGTGACGCCTTTAGGGAAGTCGGCTTTGTACGTGTTGGAGATCACTTCTATAGGTCCTGCCGCAAGGGCGGTGTGGCCAGCGAACCCTGCTTGGACCACGAAGAATCCCAAAAGCGCGACCAGTAGGAGAAGGATGGGTCGTTTAATCATCAAACACTCTCGCCGACGGTTGTGTTCAGGTATGCCTTGAGCAGCGCATCCAGCTCGCCATCGAGGACCTCGTTGACGGCGCTGGATTCGTAGGCGCTGCGGTGGTCCTTCACCAGCTTGTAGGGGTGCAGCACGTAGCTGCGAATCTGGTTGCCCCAACCGGCGTCGATGCGCTGGCCCTTCAAGCGCGCCTGCTCCTCCGCCTTCTTCTCCAGCTCCAGCTCCATCAGCCGTGCGCGAAGCACCTTCATTGCCGTCTCCTTGTTCTGGAGCTGCGAGCGCTCGTTCTGGCAGGTCACGACAAGGCCAGTCGGCAGATGGGTAATCCGGACGGCAGTGGCATTCTTCTGCACGTTCTGGCCGCCAGCGCCGCTGGAGCGAAAGACGTCGATGCGCAGGTCGTCGGGGTTGATGGTAACGTCAGTCGCCTCCTCGGCCTCCGGCAACACCTCCACCAGGACGAAAGACGTATGACGGCTGTGCGAGGCGTCGAAAGGCGAGATTCGGACCAGTCTGTGGACACCATGTTCGCCTTTGAGGTACCCGTAGGCGTATGGGCCTGTGATCTCCACGGTGCTGCTCTTTATCCCTGCCTCCTCGCCTGGCGAAACGTCCAGCACCTCTGAGCCGAACCCCTTGCGTTCTGCCCAGCGCAGGTACATGCGCAGGAGCATCTCGGCCCAGTCCTGCGACTCGGTGCCGCCGGCGCCGGCGTGGATGGCCAGTATCGCGTTGCGACTATCGTAGTCGCCGCTGAGCACCAACTCAAACTCCAGGCGCTCGAGACGCTCCCTGGCGGCATCCACCTCGGTACGGATCTCCGGCAGCAGCGATGGCTCGGCCTCGTCCGCCGATAGGGCAGCGAGCTCCCGAAGCTCGGTTAGCTTCCTCTGGAGGCCGCGCCAGGTCTCCACCTGTTCCTTGAGCGTGCTCAACTCCCGCATCAGCGCCTGCGCCTTCTCCTGGTCCTGCCAGAGGTCCGGCTTGTAGGTCTCGGTCTCCAGCCGTGCTATCTGCGCCTCTTTGCCCGCGACGTCAAAGACGCACCATTAGGTCGGTGATGCGGGCTTCCATCTCGTTGATCCCAGTAATAAGTTCCTGCAAGGTTCATCCCCTCCAGATCATCCTCGTTTATACGTGGCGGCAGCGTTCGCCGCCCTCTGCCTTAGAGAGCTCAGGTCGTGGCCGACGGCGACCAGGTGAGCCAAGCGGGTCGGTTCAGGCAGTCGATAGCCGTGGGCGCATGCCATAACCCAACGAACGGCGGCCGCCAGGTCCACCTTGTGCCCAATCGATACGTAAAGCGGTCTGCTCCTCTCCTTCGTCCGGAGTGCTGCTCCGATGACTTCACCGTTGTCGACTAGCTCCGAGTAGGAGCCGGGCGCTTCGCCCACTGCATCATGGGTGCCGCAGAGCCGCGACTTGGCGCAGCCGATGGTCGGGGTATCCAGCAGCAGCCCCAGGTGGCTGGCGATGCCCATGCGCCGGGGATGCGCGTAGCCCTGCCCATCCACCATTATCAGGTCCGGCGATACGGTAAGCCGCTCGAAGGTCGCGAGCAGCAGCGGCGCTTCCCGAAAGGAAAGCAGCCCGGGGACGTAGGGGAAGCTAAGCTTACCACTCGTCACCTTGGTCTCCACAAGCTCCAGCCCAGGGAAGCTGAGTACGACCACCGCCACGCGCGCTGCTCCCGAGCTATCGGGGGCGGAGATGTCACTTCCAGCTATCAACGATGGCTCGCGTAGACTGTTCTCTCGCGACACCAGTGCCGCCAGCTCCATCTGAAGCTGTCGCGCCTCCGCTGGAGAGACATCCCACCTATGCAGCTCTTTTGCCTTCACTAACCAATTATAGCCCTCTGTGATCGAGACCGGCAAGTTGGGCTGGAGCCGGATAATATGCTAAGCAAGAGACAAAACAGAATAAATCTGCAACCAAGCGAAGGCGTATACAAATCGGGAATAAGATGGCGTGGGTATGTTGTTGAATCGTTGGTGCAGCAGGAGGTACGAGATGATTAGAGAAATGGTTCAGCGGCTGGCCGGCGTCTTCGCCTCGGAGGAGTTTGAGAGCTACTACTCGGGCATAATGCTGAAAAGAGGAAAGGGGGCTCCTTCGGCAGCAGAGGCTCGGCAGGACTATCTGGCGGTGATCGCTAGTCGTGGAGACGGCAGGGCCCTGGGTAGGTACTAATCCCACCGAATCTCATCGAATCCGTACGTAAAAGGGACGCTTCTGGCGTCCCTTCATTTGTCGCTTCCTGCCTCTAACAGCTCACGCTGGAAAGTGGCCTGCCGCCCGTAGGGTGTTCATGAGGAGCATGGCTATGGTCATGGGACCGACACCGCCGGGCACTGGCGTGATGGCCTCGGCCTTCTGGGAGACCGCTTCGAAATCGACGTCTCCCACCAGGCGAAAGCCGCTCTTGCGGGTGGCGTCCTCGATGCGGTTGACGCCGACGTCGATGACCACCGTCCCCTCGCGGACCATGTCTCCTGTTATGGCACGTGGCACTCCCATTGCCGCCACCAGGATATCGGCCTGCCGTGTGTATTGCCCGATGTCCCTGGTGCGCGTATGGCAGATGGTGACCGTGGCGTTCGCGCCCTTGGCCTTCTGCACCAGCAGCGCCGCCAAGGGCTTGCCCACCAGGTTGCTGCGCCCGCAGATAACGACGTGCTTGCCCTCGGGGTCGTAGCCGCTACGGAGGAGTAGCTGCTGGACTCCGAGGGGAGTCGCGGGGACAAAGCCTGGCTCGCCGGCCAGCAGCTTGCCGGCGTTGACCGGATGCAGGCCATCCACGTCCTTGGAGGGAGAGATGGCGTTGATGATCGTCTTCTCATCGATCTGGGCTGGGAGGGGGAGCTGCACCAGGATGCCGTGGAACCTGGGGTCAGCGTTGAGGTCCGAGACGATGTCGAGCAACGACTCCTGGGCGGTCTCCACAGGCAGCTTCATTATCTCGGCGTACATGCCCACCTCTTCGCAGGCACGCTTCTTTCCAGTCACGTAGGACACAGAGGCAGGATTCTCTCCGACCAGGATGACACCGAGGCCCGGCGTTGTCCCACGAGCTTTAAGCTGCCCAACGATCACACTGACTTCCTGGCGTACCTGGGCAGATATATCCGTGCCCGAGATTATCTTGGCCATATCATCTCCTTGCGGCATTGATGAAGCGTATGTTGTGAGCGTGCATATAATAGCGTAAGCGGGACGTTGTGGACTAGGGGGTTGCGGCCCCCAATCAGAGCGAGTCCCGTGGCCCTGTCATTTCTTGATCCCTTTGTGAGTCCTCACCATAAGGCGTAGAATTAGATTGGAAAGAATGTCGGGGGGGGGGCGAGCCATGAACGCAAGGAGAACTACAGGCTCGGAGATCCCAACGCAAAGGGCAAATGCTATCGCTTCTCTCATAGCGGAGTTCAGGAGGAACGATGGCCTGACTCGCGAGAACGCACGTTGGGCTCTGGTTAGGATGGGGAAGGCAGCCGTTGGCTCTCTGATAGACGCGCTACGGGACTTCGATGAGAGGGTACGTTGGGAGGCCGCCAAGGCGCTGGGTGAAATGCGAGAGCCGGCCGCGATCCCGGCCTTCATCGGGGCGCTGGATGACGAGCAGGGAGACGTGCGCTGGGTGGCGGCAAGGGGTCTGGTCAAGCTGGGCCGCCGGCCGCTAGTCCCTCTGCTCCAGGCGCTGATGGCCCACGGCGACTCGCCGAGGCTGCGCTGGGGCGCCCACTACGTGCTGCGCCGGATGCGCGGCCGCGATTTGGACGTACTGCTAAACCCGGTCTTGGCAGCCTTAGAGGGCGTTGAGCCGGCTGTGGCGGCACCTCTGGCAGCAGAGGCGGCCCTGGAGGAGCTGACAC
>JACQUE010000068.1 GCA_016210425.1 Chloroflexota bacterium
AGCGCCACCTCCCCTGATCCTGGGATCAGAATAGGGTTACCGGCAGGGGATGTCAAGAAAGAATCTCTGGCTTGTAGATGGTCTACGATTATGTCAGTAGTTGCCTATTCTCAATGGTTGCCTGTTCTCAACCGACCTCACCCCCTCTTGAGACCCATTATCTCCGGCATCTTCTCATCACGTAGCTCCTGGTGATAGAATAGCTCGATGGAAAGCTAGAAAACCTCGCCTTGCCATTCCCCAGCGCAATTCATGATCTAAGGCGCGTCCTTCACTACGCAGCAGGCTGAAGAGGGACGAGAATCTAACTTTCCTTAGCTGATGAAACAAGGAAAAGAGCCGGAATGATCAGCGTAGAGGAAGCCCTGGCGAAAATCCTGGCTGTGGTCCCTGTCCTGGACGCTGAGGAAAATCCCCTCCTTGAGTGCCTTGGCCAGGTGCTGGCCGAGGACGTCGCAGCTCCAGTTAACGTCCCTGCGATGGATAACTCATCCATGGACGGCTACGCCGTAAGAGCGGAAGACATCCGGGGGGCAGCGCCGGCAACCTCCAGTGTCCTGACGGTAATCGGGGAGACTCCGGCCGGCAAGGTGCCGGACCAGGAGGTGCTGCCCGGTACAGCGGTGCGTATTATGACGGGGGCTCCGCTGCCGGCCGGCGCGGACGCCGTGGTCCCCTTCGAGAGCACCGACGAGGAGCAGCAGAGGGCAGCAGGGAGCGGGCGCATCGGGCGTATCGCCGTGCTAAAGGAGCTGCGGCCGGGGGCGAACATTCGGCGGGCCGGCGAGGACATCAGGCAGGGGCAGGTGGTGCTTAAGGCCGGCACTCTGTTGCGCCCCGCCGAGATCGGCGTCCTGGCGTCCCTGGGCAAGCAGCGGGCGAGGGTCATAAGGCGCCCGGTCGTTGCCGTGCTGGCGACAGGCGACGAGCTTCTGGAGCCAGGGGAGCCTCTTGCGCCCGCCAAGATCTACAACAGCAACGCCTACAGCCTGGCAGCCCAGATCGCACGCTATGGCGGCATCCCAAAGGTGCTGGGCATCGCTCGGGACACGGTGGAGGACCTCACCGAGAAGATCCGGCGGGGTATGGATAGCGACATGCTCCTCACCTCAGCCGGGGTATCCCGGGGCGACTACGATATCGTCAAGGACGTCCTTGCCCGGCACGGCGAGATAGCCTTCTGGACAATCAGGATGCGCCCCGGCAAGCCAATGGCTTTTGGGCTGCTTGAGAGCAGGCAGCCGGACGGATCGGTGCGAAAGGTGCCGCACCTCGGCCTACCCGGCAACCCGGTCAGCTCCATGGTCACCTTCGAGCTCTATGCCCGCCCGGCGATCCTCAAGATGCTCGGCCGCTCGGCCCCCGCCCGGCCGTCCGTCTTGGCCACGCTTCGGGGGCGCCTTGTCAACACCGATGGGCGCCGCGTGTACGCCAGGGTGGTGGTAACGCAGGATGAGGAGCGCTTCATCGCTCGCCCCACCAGCGACCAGAGCTCCGGAGTCCTGACATCAATGGCCTTGGCCAACGGCCTTGCTATCGTCCCCGAGAATAGACCGGCTGTCGGAGACGGAGAAACGGTGGAAGTGCAGATGCTGGACTGGAGCCGGGAGCCCTGGGCTTAGGAATAATCTAGATCAGTGGAGGCATCAAAGATGACGTTTTCGCCAGATGACGATGTCGAGGAAAGGACGTCTGGTGAAGCCGCAACGGGCGGCGAAGATGTTCCGGCTGAGGAGAAGCCGCCTCGCTACAAAATAGACCTGCAGTGGTACGCCGAGAACAACCGCTCATTCAAGGCGATGGCGCAGAGCCGCATGTGCCGTTCATGTCGGGGCCGGCTTGGCACCAGCGTAGAAGAAAGCCTGCCGAGGGAAGATGCTAAAACGGGTAAGGTGACCTTCGAGACCAGAGTGACTACTTATGGGGGCGACCCCCTCGCCATAATCCCCAACTGCTGCTCGCAGAAGGAGGATTACATCACCCCTAATCTCCCCCTCGTGGAGACGATATTCCGCGTCTTCCTGGCCAATGGTAACCAGCCCGCCACCCCTCAGGAAGTGACGGACAGGCTGCGGCATTGGCTGACAATCATTCGCGTAACGCCAGAGATAGCGCAGCGCCTCATGGAAAACGATAGCTACTATGGCCTGCAGCCAGTGCCGGAGTCGGTGGTGGCAGGGACTGGAGCTAAAGAGGAAGACTAGGACAGAGGACGATATGCTATTCGCCGGTGAGGCCGATGCGGCTTATCTCGCTGTCGAAGTCCCAGCCTGAGGCGCCAACCTGTATGCCGACCAGGTGCTGGGGCTTCGGCAGCAGGTTCATCAGGTTGTCGGGTAGCGTGTATTCCACCCACTCGCCCTGCGGTATCTTTGTCCCCGTATCGGTCCGGTTGCCGTCCTTGTTCTGGTAATATAAGCTGTAATCCTGGAAGGACTGGCCGCCCGGGAAGCGGTAGTCGATGCGGACCATCAGCGGGTACTCAGAGCCCATATAGCCGCCGCCGGGTAGACTCTGGTTGATGAGCTTCATCCGCAGCGTAAGCTTCAGCGACGAGAACTCGGATACGTCGCGGTCCATCTCCTGGAAGAGGAAGATACCGAAGTGAGTGCCCCGGCTGTCGGCGCGGGTGAAGCGCATTGCCAGCCGTCCCTCGTCGATATTCCGCTCCACTTTCCCCTCCACACCTTGCCCCTCTTGGAAGCCATACTCCCGCAGCACCTGCCAGCCCGATGTCCCCTGAGCGAAGTCGCCATTGAAGACCAACTCCTCCTGTAGGGGCATCGGCGTGCTGGGAGTCTGTTTCGGCCCCGCTTGCGACCACTCCCCCTCCTTCAAACTGACCGTCTGCCCCGCGGCAGTCATAACGGCGTTGCCCCTCTCCCTCACGTGGAGGACTGCCATATCCCCATCTATCTTCGCGGAGAAACTGCCTTCGGAGAGGGACATCCGAGCGGTGGGCATGAGCAGTGCAAAGTGGCGCTGTACACCATCGGGAGAAACGGCGACACCAAGCTGGAGCTTGCCACGCGTTTGAGAGAGGACGATGGATTGCCGACGGGATGAGAACCTGGAGGACCAGCTTTTCTTGATTTGCAACTCCGTACCGGAGAAGACGCGGATAGTGCTGCCATCGAAGAGGGAGATGAAAGCCTGGGCATTCGCATCTGTCTTAATGCTATCGCCCTTCTTGAGGACCATCTCGGGATCGGCGCTGGCCCAGGAGCCCTCGCCATCGCGCCGGACGAGGACGGTGCCGTCGAGGACGGTCAGGCTGGCATTTCGGGAGTCGACTGCGGTGTCGCGATACCAGAAAGCGCCGAGAACGGCACCGGCAATCAGGAGGCAGAAGAGGATAAAGGAGACCCAGATAACCCCCCACGCAAGGGCCTCGCGCCGGCGAATGGCGGCACTGGAGGCAAGCTCTTCAGAACTTAACATCGAAGCCCCGGTAGCCCGCGGGCGCTGCCCATTCGGCCTCCACGCGCTCGACGATCGCTCCCAGCGGGCCCGTGTACAGGAGCTTCAGCAGTTCCTCCAGCCGCTCCCGCTCACCCTCCGCCTCCACCTCCACGACCCTGCCGCCGGCAAGGTTCCTCACGTAGCCCGCGAGGTCCAGGCGTCCGGCCTCCTGCAGCACGAAAGCCCGAAAGCCAACTCGTTGCACTCTGCCATGGACCTTGGCCACCAGACGCGCTTGTCCATTCACCTGCCCAGCATCACTCCTCTGAAGCCGGCTTGCGATGCTTCGGCACCACTTCGATAGGTGGCTGGGGGACTATGGTGGATATCGAGGGGGCCTTGTGCTCGCTCTTCTTCGGTTTCTTTGCCTCCCTCGCGGCTTTGTCCCGTTTACCCATAGCTACACCCTCCACATATTAGTTGCGTCATGCGAGCATGGCGGGCGCTTCACTTGCCAAGAACGAGTCTAGCAAAACGGATAGAGGGTGTAAAGAATGCCGGTCACCATTAGGGCGAAAGCTCAAGCAAGACATCCCGGGCCAGGCTAAACGGCACATCATCGCGCACTACGGCCCGCCCAAGGGCCTCCAGCAACACCCAGCGGATGGCCCCAGCTCGCACCTTCTTGTCCCGCTGCATCGCCTCCAGTGCCGCCTCGACATTGAATCGGGGCGGCTTAGCGGGAAGATGCATCCGGTCAAGGAGGCCATCTTGCCTAGCGACGACCTCTGCCGGAGTCAGTTCCAGGCGTTGACCGATGCGCGCGGCACAGCGCATGCCTATCGCCACGGCCTCGCCGTGCAGCAGAGCGCTGTATTCGGTGGCGGTCTCCAGGGCATGGGCGATGGGGGGGCCGTAGTTGAGGATGGTGCGCAGGCCGGTCTCCTTCTCGTCCTCGCTGACGACGCGCGCCTTGATCGCCACGCTACGCGCGATGGCCTGCACCGTGACGTCGGGCTCCAGGCGCAGCAGAGCATCTGCCTTTGCCTCAAGGAAGGCGAACAGGTCGGCGTCCAGGATGAGTCCGTGCTTCACCAGCTCGGCCCAGCCCTCGGTGAGATGGCGGGGGCTCAGGCTGCGCAGGGTCGAGACATCGATAGCCACGAGGCGTGGTTGGTAGAAGGCCCCCACCAGGTTCTTGCCCTGGGGCAGATCGACAGCCACCTTGCCGCCCACGGAGGCGTCGACCATCGCCAGGAGGCTGGTGGGCACCTGGACGAAGGGGACGCCGCGTAGATAAGAGGCAGCCACGAAGCCCGCCAGGTCGCCGACGACGCCGCCGCCGAGGGCCACGATAGCGCTGCCGCGCTCGGCGCCCTGGGCGACCAGCCAGTCGTAGAGGCGAGAAGCCTCGGCGAGACTCTTGGACGTCTCACCGGCGGGCACAGCCACGGCGGCCACGCTGAAGCCTGCCTCCCGTAGCGAGCCCTCGACACGGGCGCCATACAAGGGCAGCACCTGGTCATCGCTGATAACGTACGCCGCACCGGATAATCCGAGGGCACGCATCCGCTGCCCAAGACGCGATAGCTCGCTCCAGCCCACGTGAATTGGATAGCTGGCGGTGTTGGTAGTGACGACGCAGGCCGGCGCATCAGGCCCCTCGGAGGCCTTGTCAGGCCGGCGCCCGCGCAGGCGCTCCCAGGCCCGGATGACCTCCAAGGCCACCTCGTCCACCGAGAGCTGGTCGGTCTTCACGACCCAATCGGCGCTGGCGTAGAAGGGCTGGCGCTGGGCCTTGAGGTGGCGGATGCGCTCCTGCGGGTC
>JACQUE010000008.1 GCA_016210425.1 Chloroflexota bacterium
CTTCCGTCCACCGGGTCTCTATTGCGATATCGTCCAACCAGATATTCGCAGTCCCCGGCAGCATGGGGTGGAGATCCTGGGGGATAAGTAAGGAAAGCTTCCGGATCCTTCTCAATCCCCGAGCGGTAATCGGGCACACAGCGGCAACGCCGGACCCGCCAGAGGTAGGGCGAGAGTTAGTTGCACGAAAGCGCGCGGAAGGTGCTGAGAGGAGGACTGGATGCGGTGCATTTCGCTTAACCTCCTGCTTGCCTACTATGGAGCCGTCGACATCACCCCCATCGCCAGGCACCTGGACGCCGCCGGCTTCTCTCCCAACATTGACTCCGCCTCCTCTTACGCGATGCTCATTGAGAAGCTCAAGGAGGAGGCCCCTGACATCGCATTGATTCACCAAAGCCTGCTCCCCATCGCCCTTGAAACCCCTGAACAGCTTAGAGAAGCCGCCGCCGCCACTCCGATCCTAGTACTTGCTGCCACCGACGCCCCCGGTCTAGACGATCTCATTGAAGCCCTTGGCGCAAGCGGCTATGTAACTGAGGAGGAGATGGTCTCGCCGCGGCTCCTCTCCGGCATGATAGGGAACATCATGGAGAGGCAGGCGCTGCTGGCAGAGAAGCGGGACCTTGAGGAGCGCCGCCAGCAATCAGAGAGGCTCTTGGCATTGGGCGAGCTTGCCGGCGGCATGGCTCACGACCTCAACAACAACATTGCCGCCATCCTCCTTAGCCTCCAGCTCCTTGCAAGAAACATTCGGGATGACAAGCTGCTTGCGGAGATCAGGTCAATTGAGCAGGCGGCGAACGATGCCGCAGAAACAATCCGCCGCGTCCGCGACGAGATGGAAAAGCGTGCTCGCCGGCTCTTTACAGAGATAGATATCGATCAGGTGGTGATGGATGTCGTTGCCGCTGCCGAGCGCCACGCCGCTAGCGAAGCGAAGGTCACCGGCAAGGAGATACGCTTCGCCACACGCCTGGGGCAGGTGCCCCTCATCAAAGGCAGCGCCTCGGAGCTGAGGGAGGCGCTGACAAACGTAATCCGCAACGCCGTTGAAGCCATCCCAGAGGCGGGCGAGGTCTCCGTGGAGACCCAGCTCAAAGGGGGCCGGGTCATTATTTCCGTCTCAGACACTGGTGTCGGCATCCCGGAGGCCATCCAGGATCGCATCTTCGACGCCTTCTTCACTACGAAGGGGAGTCCGGGGCATGGGCTGGGTTTAAACATCGTGAGCGGTATAGTGCAAAGGCACGACGGCCAGATAGCCCTGGAAAGCGCGCCGGGACTGGGCACCACCCTCTCCCTCAGTCTGCCTGCCATAGGGATTTCCGAAGAGCAGGCGAGGCCTAGGAGCAGCGGGACCCCGGGGGGCAAGGTCCTCATCCTGGAAGAGGCGCAAACGGCCCATGCCCTTCGCGGCGCCATCGCCGCTGCCGGCTACAAAGTGGATTACGTCAGCGATGGTGAAGACGCCATCCGTGCCTTTGTGCGGAGCAAGCATGATATCGTCATTACCGGATTCGGGATGGCCGGTCTCGGTGGCTGCGACATTATCAAGGCCATCAAGGCCATCGATCACACCGTCTACTGTATCCTCTTGACGAAATGGGACGCGACGCCCAGCGAGCAAGCCGTAAAGGACGCAGCGGTTGACATGGTAATCGAAAAGCCCTTCGACCTGGACCACCTCATCCACCTGATATCGGCCGCCTTCCTGCACAGGGTCATCTCGGCCGGGCTTAACCCTAGAGCCGGACGACAGCAGGCCGGCTCTAACGGGCAGCGCAGTCAAGTACCATTCTCCCATCCTTCTCAAGACCAACGGACAGCTGTTGCTGGCTAAGCTTCTCTACTGCGCGGCGGTAGGGGTAAGTAAAATCTCACTCGCAGCTTGCGCTTGGATCCATTCTTCCTTCAACCCGGGCAAGCGCCCAGAAACTTGACAAAACGAGAGGTCGCTTGCTTATGCCATGCTACAAACGGAAAGTAACCCTGGGTTTCTGTAGCATCACCGGCCATCTGGTTACGGAGTAACCAGCAACAAGTACCTGGAGGCGACGGATGCCCATAAAGGTGCTACTTGCGGATGATCACCGCCTGGTTAGGGAGGGATTGCGGAAGCTCCTTGAGTTTGAGAAGGATATCACGGTGATCGGAGAGGCTGCCGACGGATTGAGCGCCACCGAGATGGCCAGGCAGCTAGAGCCCGATGTAGTTCTAATGGACATCAACATGCCCCTGGTCGACGGCCTGACAGCCACTAAGACAATCCTCAAGGAACGACCCGAAACCGGCATCATCATTCTTACTATGTACGAGGAGGAATCGCACGTCAGGCTGGGGATCGGCGCCGGGGCCGTCGGCTACATCTTGAAGACGGCCGCGCTGGAGGATGTCGCGGCGGCGGTCCGGGCGGCGGCCAGGGGCGCAAGCTCCCTGGACCCAAGCGTGACTACCAAAGTCCTCAACGAGTTCCGCCGTCTGGTCCAGCAGGACACTAACCGCAGCACCCTCAAGGACTTAACCGAGAAAGAGATAGAGGTCCTGCGGCTCATTGGCAACGGCCACAGCAACAAAGAGATCGCCATCGAGCTGAACTACTCTGAGAGCACAGTTAAGAACCGGCTATCCGTCCTGTTCGAAAAGATCGGTGCCCGCGACAGGACCCAGGCCGCCATCTTCGCCATCACCAACGGTCTTATCAATCCCGGCAAACCAAGCGAGATGGGCCTAGTCTCCTAACTCATCGCCCAAGCCATTCGCCACCGCCGATCATCCTGCCACCCGGCAGGATGATCCGTTTTCCATCACCCTCCACCCCAAGTACCGCCCTTATCAGTACCAATTGACGCTGCCCGCCACACCTTCATCCCCCGCAATGAAGTAACTCCTACCCTACAAGAACGCGAGCCCCCTTAATAAGATATCTATGTTCCAACCGGCAAGTGAGGTAAGGCAAATGGGCATCTTCACAGGTTTTAGTATCAGCGGCAGCGGGCTGACGGCACAGCGCTTTCGGATGAACGTAGTGTCGAACAACATCGCCAACCTGGAGACCACCAGCACGCCAGAGGGTGGCCCCTACATCAGGCGGGAGGTCGTCCTCTCGCCGCTCATCACCCGTTCCCTACGTCCACAAAGGCCCGGCTTAAGGGGACAGGCCTCCATACAGGGCGTGGAAGTCGCGAAGGTCCAGGAGGACCGGGCCGCTCCAAAGGTCGTCTACGAGCCGGACCATCCCGACGCCAACGCGGACGGCTTCGTCACCTACCCGAACATCGACCTTGTCAGCGAGATAATCGACATGAACGCCGCGCTCCGCGCCTATGAGGCTAACGTGACGGCTCTCAACAGCGCGAAAGCCATGGCCATGAAGGCACTGGAG
This sequence comes from Chloroflexota bacterium, assembly GCA_016210425.1. Classification (GTDB taxonomy): domain Bacteria; phylum Chloroflexota; class Dehalococcoidia; order JACQUE01; family JACQUE01; genus JACQUE01. The sequence goes on from JACQUE010000008.1 coordinate 3,386, forward strand.
ATAGGGCGGGCATAGAGCCACGCCTGCTAAATAGCCAGGAGGGTCCCGTGGACGTACGAGCGATCGGTTCATTTCAGCCGCTCGAGAGAGCACTGCCGAAAAGCGAGCCCAAGGCGGCCGCCGACGGCTCCTTCGGCAATCTGTTCCAGAACGCGCTGGACCAGCTCAACACCGCCGAGAAGGAAGCCGATGATATGAGCCTGTTGCTGGCCACGGGCGCCCCCGTCGAGCTGCACGACGCCATGATCACTATGGAAAAGGCGAACATCTCGTTCCAGATTGCCCTACAGGTAAGAAACAAGCTGGTGGAAGCCTATCAAGAAGTGATGCGGATGCAGGTGTAGGAGTATGCAGCAGTGGACGTGCTGACGAAGCTCTTCACATCGGGAGCCAGGGCCTGGCAGAATCTGGCTCCGGGGCAAAAAGCACTGGCGGCCTTCGTGGGCGTCGGCGTCATCGCCCTATTCGCGTTTTATGTAAACTGGGCCAGGACACCCGATTTCGCCACTGCCTTCACCGACCTCAACGAAGCGGATGCCGCTAGCGTCGTGGCAAAGCTCAAAGAAGCCAATATCCCCTACCGCATCAGCCCCACCGGTAGGTCCATCCTCGTGCCCTCTAAACAGGCCCAGGACGTGAGGCTCCAGATGGCCAGCGCAGGCCTGCCCAATTCGGGCAGCATCGGTTTCGAGATCTTCGACAAGACTAACTTCGGACTGACAGAGCAGGCCCAGAAGATCAACTATCAGCGGGCGCTGGAAGGGGAGCTGGCCAGGACCATCGGGCGGCTGGAGACCGTTCAGCAGGCCCGAATCCATCTGGTCATCCCCCAGCAAAGCCTCTTTTCCGAGAAAGAGAAGCAACCAACCGTTTCCGTCTTCCTCACCGTCAAGCCCGGCCGGCAGATCAGCCAGTCGCAGGTGAAAGGGATCGTCTCCCTTGTCACGAAGAGTGTGGAAGGGCTTGAGGCCAAGAACGTTACCGTCGTGGATAACAGCGGAAAGATCCTCTCCGAGCAGCTCGGCGAAGATGGGGCTGATACAGTCCAGGCCAGCTCCAACCGCCTTGAGGCGCAGCAGCGCTACGAAGACAAGATGGAGCAGAACGTGCACACGATGTTGGAGAAGCTGGTTGGCGCCAACCGAGTGGCCGTGCGCATCAATGCTGTGCTGAACTGGGACCAGATCGAGTCGCAGACGGAGAGCTACTCGCCCAAGGAAGGCGAGGCCCCTGTTCGCACCTCTCACGAGCAGACCGAGATATCTTCGCAGCAGCCGCTGGACACAGCCAACAAGCCAGCGGCCCAGGCTGCCACGAGCAACGGCACCCCGGGCGTGCCGGTCTACCAGAACCTGAATGCGGTGGCCACGCCCGGCTACTACCAGAACACAGACGTCACCAAGAACTACGAGCTATCCAAGACCGTGGAGCACATCGTCAAGTCACCGGGCAGTATCAAGAACCTGTCGGTGGCCGTGGCCGTCGACAGCGCGCAGGTGGCCGATGAGGCCCAGATCAAGACCATCAAGGACCTGGTAACAGCGGCCAGCGGCGCCGATGCATCGCGCGGCGACATGATCACCGTTACCAGTTTCCCCTTCAAGGACATCGCAGCCGTGGAGACGCCCGCCCCCTTGCCCGTTCCCTCGGCCATAGATAAATACCTCAACTATGCTAAGACCCTGGCGGCCGTGGCAGGGCCCGTGCTGCTGCTGCTCATCCTCCGCAGCATGCTGAACCGCTCGATGAAGAGGTACGCTCTACCCCAGCCCGCCGTCTCTGCCCAGGCCGCCGCCATAGCGCCCCTTCCGCTGCGGCCTCAACTCATCCAGCCTGATCCTCAGAAGCAGATAGTGCGACAACAGGTGGAGTCCCTGGCCCGGCAGCAGCCGGCTATGCTAGGCCACCTGATAAACACCTGGATTGAAGAGGAGAAGAGGTCCTGATGAGCCCCGAGGGCAAGAGACTAACAGGGTCCCAGAAGGCGGCAGTGCTCCTGGTCGCCCTGGGGACCGATCTATCCTCTCGCGTCCTTAAGGAGCTGGGCGAGGAGGAAATGGAGCGCTTGACTATGGAGGTCTTCGCACTGGAGTCGGTGGAGGAGACTCTAAAGGACGAGATCCTACAGGAATGCCATCAGATGGCCCTCGCCCGCCGCTTCATAACGTCCGGCGGACACGACTACGCAAAGAAGATGCTGGACCTGGCCCTGGGAGAGGACAAAGCGGAGGCGGTGATCCATCGCCTTACCGCCCTACGCCAGAGCCATCCCTTGGATTTCCTGCGCCGTGCCGACCCGGACCAGCTCATCAGCTTCATTAGCGGCGAGACCCCTCAGACCATCGCCCTGATCCTCGCCAATATGGAGCCCCAGCAGGCCGCGAGCATGCTCATCAAACTGGAGAAGGAGCTCCAGGCCGAGATTGCCTTCCGCATCGCGTCTATGGGCCGCACTACGCCCCAAGTACTGGAAGCCATTGCTCAAGTCCTTCAAAAGAAGATCACTCAGGTGGCCACACGAGACTACAGCATATCCGGCGGCACCTCCTACCTCGTCCAGGTGATTAATAGCGTCGACCGCGGCACAGAGAAGATGATCCTTCAATCCCTGGACAACGTTGACCCCGAGCTAGCGATGGAGGTCCGCAGGCTCATGTTCACCTTCGACGATATCGTCTCTTTGGACGACCGCTCGCTGCAGCGGGTTCTGAGGGAGGTGGACTCCAAGGACCTGGCGCTGGCGCTCAAGAATGCCAGCGAAGAGCTGAAGGAGAAGATCTTCGCCAACCAATCGAGCCGCGCTGCGGAGATGTTGAGGGAGGATATAGCCCTCTCCGGCCCGGTGCGGCTGAGGGCCATCGAGGAGTGCCAGCAGCGCATAGCCAACATCGTGCGGCAGCTTGAGGAGGTGGGAGAGATCGTAGTCACGAGAGGCTCAGATGATGTCCTTGTCTAGCAAGATAGTCAAACGGAGCAATCTCCGCCCCAAGATCTTTATGAGCGAGAGCCAACTCCCTAAGCGAGAAAATGCCACGCGGCCCTGGCAGAACGGCAAGCCGACTCAGACTCTCCTGGACATCGCCCGAGGGGACGCCGAGGGGGTCCTGTCGCGGGCCGCGGACGAGGCGGAACAGATCAAGAAGGCCGCCTGGGCAGAGGGCTACCGGGAAGGGTTGGCCACAGCCCGGGCCGCCACAGCAAGCCATCTCGACCTACTGGCCGACCTCGCCCAGCAGGCCAGAGCCGATGGTGACGAGCTGATTAAGAACGCCGAGCAGCAGGTCGTGGAGATTGTCATCGATGCCATCCGCAAGCTCATCTCCTCAGAGCTGGCCACCAACCCTGAGGCCGTCGTTGCCACAATACGGGAGATCATGGAGGGCGTCGCGGCCAACAGCGTCGTAAGGATCCTTGTTTCGCACGAGGACTATGCCTTGGTCCTGCCCTTTTGGGAGGAGCGCAGCCAGGAGTCACCGGCATTCAGGCACATTGAACTCGTCGCCGACGAGAAGCTCAGCGGTGGGAGCTGCATCATCGACACGCGCTCGGGTCTGATAGACGCTCGAGTTGAGACCAAGCTGTCGGAGATGGAAAACGCCTTCTGGGGAGCCGCAAGGGGATGGCGATGATAGCTACCCTGGACCTTAGCAAATACCGTGAGGTAGTACGGGAGATGGTGCCCGTTCGTTATCAGGGGCAGGTGACGCAGGTGGTGGGCCTCAGCATCGAGGTAGAGGGTCTTGATCTCCGCATCGGCGAGATCTGCCACATCTACTCAGGCGAAGGAGCGCCCCGCGTATCTGCGGAGGTCATGGGTTTCAAGAACGGGCGCATCATCCTCATGCCCTTCGCCGACGTCCAGGGCATTCGCCCCAATGCGGCGACCCTCCCCGGCGGACGGCTGTTCACAGTGCCTGTCGGCCCCGAGCTCCTGGGTCGCGTCATCGACGGCCTGGGACGCCCCATCGACGACAAGGGGGCGCTGGGTTGCACCAAGCAATACCCTCTGACCAACGCGCCGCCACACCCTCTGAACCGGGCCCAGCTAACCAGCCCCCTTGAGACCGGCGTCAAAGCCATCGACGCCGTCCTCACCTGCGGCAAGGGGCAGCGTGTGGGCATCTTCTCCGGTAGCGGTGTGGGCAAGAGCACGCTCCTGGGCATGATCGCCTGCCACGCGGCCTCCGACGTCAACGTCATCGCCCTCATCGGTGAGCGCGGGCGCGAGGTACGCGAGTTCATCGAGCACAACCTGGGGCCCAAGGGATTGTCCCGCTCCGTCATCGTTGTCTCCACCTCGGACCAGCCGGCGCTCCTGCGTATAAAGGGCGCCTGGGTTGCCACCACCATCGCCGAGTATTTCCGGGACTGCGGCATGGACGTTGTCTTCATGATGGATTCTGTGACGCGCTTTGCCATGGCCCAGCGGGAGATAGGCTTGGCCGTTGGCGAGCCGCCCGCTACCAAGGGATATACCCCCTCCGTATTCGCCCTCCTCCCCAAGCTAATGGAGCGCACGGGCACCTCGGACAAGGGCACAATCACCGGCTTCTACACCGTCCTCGTTGAGGCCGATGACATGAATGAACCAATCAGCGACACGGTGCGGAGCATCCTGGACGGGCACATAAACCTCTCCAGGGAGCTGGCCAGCGAGAACCATTACCCTTCCATCGATATCTTAAACAGCGTTAGCCGTGTCATGAGCAGGGTCGTCGATGGGGAACATCTGCAAGCGGCGGGCCGGCTGCGAGAGCTGGTTTCCGCCTACCGTAACGCCCGCGACCTCATCAACATCGGCGCCTACGTCTCAGGCAGCAACCACGACATCGATGAGGCCCTTCTACTGATGCCGGTAATCAACAACATCCTGTGCCAGAGTCCCGACGACGCGGCCCCCTTTTCCGACACCGCTGGTCATCTGAAGGCGCTCTTCGCCGGCAAGGAGACGGCGCATGCATAAGCGTCGCTTCCGGCTGCAGCCCGTGTTGAAATACCGTGAGAGGCTGGAGCAGGCCAGCCAGTTAGAGTTTGCCACAGCCGCTATGGAGCACCAGCAGGAGTCAATGGAGCTAGCGCAACTGGAGCAAAAGAGACTTGCCGGCTTCGAAGAGCTGGGGCAGCAGGAGGAGCAAGATACGCTGGACATCCATGCGATAGCTATCACCAGCGCCTACATGCAGACTGTATCATCAGCCATCGACCGGCAAGCCAAGCGAGTCAGCGCCAGCACCGAGAAGCTGGCAAGCAAGCGTGGGGAATTGATGGAGCGATCCAAGGACAAAAAAAGCCTGGAGCTTCTTCGGGCGAGGCAAAAGGCCGAGTTCGAGCGAGAGATGGAAATATCGGAGACGAAGCTCCTGGATGAGATGGCAACTAACCTGTACATACGCCAGAGCATAGAGGGCGAGAAAAGCTAACATGAAGCCATTCTCTCCGATTGAGGGCGCCAGCCCCCCCACACGAGCCGCTAGTCTCGCGTCAGCGAGGAGCTCCACGGCGCGGCTGCTGCCCGCGGTGCTTGGTCGTACATCTGCTCAGAACGTTCCTTTCAAGACGCAGCTCGCGGATGCGCTCCTGAGCGTTCGCAAGGCCATGAGCAGGAGCATGCCTGCCCCAAGGCCAGGGGCCACCCTAAGAGCCGCATCTGCCGACCCCGCTGCATACAAGGACGTTATCGAGAGGAGCGCCAGTCGCCACGGCCTTCCACCGGCCCTCCTCCAGGCCGTCATCAGGGCCGAGTCCAACTTCAATCCAACTGCGGTATCGAGTGCGGGGGCCAGGGGCCTGATGCAGCTCATGCCGGAGACAGCTAAGGGCCTGGGCGTAACTGACCCCTTCGACCCGGCCCAGAACATAGAAGGAGGGGCGCGCTTCCTGAAGCAGCTCCTGGCCAAATACGGTGGAAATACATCACTGGCCCTGGCGGCCTACAACGCCGGACCAGGGAGCGTCGATAAGTACGGGGGAATACCCCCCTTCGCAGAGACCCAGTCTTACGTTCGCACCGTGCTGGTATACCTTCGGGACGTGCAGCCCGCCTAGCAGTGCTGGGCGAAAGGAGTAAGCAGTGGCAAGAGAGATCAGAGGCGCCGACACTGACAGCATCGTCCGCGCGGCATTGACGGGGCTCACCACGCGGCAGAGGGTCATCGGCAACAACCTGGCTAACATCGACACTCCCGGCTTCAAAGCCTCGCGAGTAGACTTCGAGGCTAAGCTGGCGGAGGCAATACGCAAGCGGGAGAGCGCGGCGAAGGCGCAGGCGACCGCGCCCGGACTGACAGAAGCATCCCAGCCCGATTTGAGCCCCAGCATCGTTCGGGTCACTGAGACCAGTGGGAGGGAGGACGGCAACAACGTCGACATCGATGGCGAGATGGTAAAACTGGTTGAAACCAACGTCGCTTACGACTCCCTCGTGAGGCTCATGTCAGCCAGGCTATCGCTCTTAAAGACCATCGCCAGCGGAGGCTATCGCTAGGAAGGAGGAGCCATGACGGAGAGTATGGTGACACGCTCATTAAAGCCAGACAGAAGGCTGGTGCCCCAAGAAAGGCGGAGGACAGC
>JACQUE010000009.1 GCA_016210425.1 Chloroflexota bacterium
AAGCGCAACATGCCCAGAGAGGTGGACCGCATTGCGCTGTGCCAGGGGCAGGTGGGGCCAGGGCAGATCCTCTACTCCGATGACAGGGTTGTCGGTTCGCTGGACTGGGAGTCTGCGTTTCTTGGCGACCCGATGGCCGACATCGCCTACTTCGATTTCATCGTGCGCCCCATGATGGGCGACTACGTCGACGTGCTCCTGCAGCGCTACGAGGAGCTGAGCGGCCTGAAGATCCGGCCGGAGAACGTGCGCTTCTACTCGGTCTTCGGCTCCTACTGGGTGAGCGCCATCTGCATCTGCGGGCGCAACCGTGTCGCCAGCGGCGAGATGCGCAAGCTACAGACAGCCAACGTCGGCATCAGAGTCCCCCAGAGCTTCATGCGCCGCATCGCCCAGGTAATAGCATCTTAGGAGAAGCCCGTTGGAGCCAGCGCCGGAAGACGTCATCGAGGCCATCGCCTATACGTTTCAGCACGATATTATGCCGGAGCTCTCTTCGCCCTGGGCTAAGCGCATGGCCTCCACCACGCTCTGGGCCCTCGAGCACCTAAAACGCCGCTTCCTCTACGAGCAAGCCTTCGCGGTCGAGGAGAACGGGGAGCTCAAGCGCCTGATCGCCGGCATGCGGACCAGGCTTCAGGACGGCGACCTAGGGCAGGCGCTGCAAGGGGTGCTCGCGGAGGACCTGCCGCTGGAAGAGCGGCAGTGGCCGTCTCTGAGGGAGCTCACCGAGGAGAACCATCGCCTGCGGGAGGCCGTCGAGCGGGTGATCATCGATTTCCCGAAGCTTGAGGGCAACGATGGCGCTCGCGAGCTCTGGGGTGAGATCGTCGTCTACATTCAGGCCCAGACCGACCGAGAGTTCAAGCTGAGCGGGTAGCAAGGGCCTAGCCCATCTGTCGTTAGGGGGAATGCCATGGCAACAGCAACCCAGTCCCGTGTCGTCCGCACCGTCTGCCCCACCAGCCCCTACTGCCTGGGCGGCAACTGCCCCATCTGGGTCACCGTTGAGGGAGGGCGGATAACGCACATCCGTCCTGTGGAGCGGGGCCGCATCTGCGCGCGGGGGCTCGCCTGGCAGGAGTTGATCTATTCACCGAAACGGGTTCCCTACCCGCTGCGGCGCGTCGGCGAGCGGGGCGGCGGAAAATGGGAGCGCATCTCCTGGGACGAGGCCTTAGATACTATCGTGCAGAGGCTCAAAGATATCCGGGGCAGGTACGGCTCGCGCTCGGTGGGCTTCAAGGTCGGGGGTTTCTTTGCCGGCTGCGGCGGCCCGGCGGCGCGCCTCTTCGCCAACCTCTTCGACGGCTGCATGGTAGGCGGCCTCACCACCGATAGCACGGTGGGCTACCGGCAGGCGGCGGGTGGACCGGTCGGCCCCGGCTGGGGCGGGCTGGCTCCAGGAGGCCACGCGCTGGAAGACCTGGAAATGAACTCTAACCTGATAATACTGTGGGGCGCGAATCCGGCCGAGACCGCCCAGCGGAAGTTCATCTACGCCATGAAGGCCCAGGAGCGGGGCGCCAAGCTGATCGCCATCGACCCCGTGTACACCATCTCCGCCTCCAAAGCTGACCAGTGGCTCCCCATCAAGCCGGGCAGCGACGGCGCCCTGGTGTTGGCGATGCTCCACGTCATCCACACCGAGGAGCTGGGCGACTGGCAGTTTATGCAACACCACAGCGATGGGCCGTTCCTGGTCCGCGAGGACAACCGCCGGTTCCTGCGGGAGAGCGATGTGCTCCCTGGCGGCAGGGCCGACCGCACGTTGGTCTGGGACCGGAGGAGCAACGGCGCGCGACCGACGGACGCCGAGGGGCTGGACCCCGCGCTCTTGGGGCGATATGTGGTGGCGGGAATCGCTTGCGCGCCTGCCTTCCAGCTCCTTCTCGACGAGGCCTCCAAGTGCCCGCCGGAGCGGGCGGAGGAGATAACCGGCATCCCCGCCGAGGCCATCCGCACGCTAGCGCGCGAGTACGCCACGACGAAGCCCGCCGCTGTCTGGTCGTGCTGGGGCATCAACCGCTACGAGCACTCTGACCTAATCGAGCGCGGCATAATGGCGCTAGCCGCCCTGTCGGGCAACATCGGCATTCCCGGCGGCGGCGTCACCAGCGAGCCCGCCTTCGTGTCGCCGCCCGTCAACCATGCCGCGTTCACTGTACCGGGCCGCAAGCTGCCACTCTTGGACGGCTACGCCATGATGAACATCGGCTCCGGCCAGCCCGTCACGACCCTCGATGGTAATAGCATCCTGCTCAAGGCGCTGGTAGTTAACGGCGGCAACAATTTCGTCAACAACCAGGCGGATCAGGGACGGCTTGTGCGCGAGGTGCTGCCGCAGATCGAGTTTATCGTCGTCTCGGAGCTCTTGCTGAACGAGACGGCCCGCTACGCCGACATAGTCCTGCCCGCGGCCAGCCACTTCGAGCGCGAGACCATGCTGTCGGCCACCTTCTACAACGACTCGTTCCACTACTGCCCCAAGGTCATCGAACCGGTGGACGAGGCCCGCGGCGAGCTGGATATGTTCAACGAGCTGGGGCGACGCATGGGCTGGGGCGAGCACTTCCAGCGCAGTGAGGCACAGGTCATTGAGACGCTGCTTGAGACTGTGCCGGGCATCAACCTGGAGCGCCTCAAGCGCGAACAGACCATCTATTTCGAGGGCTATCAGCCGGGCTCAACGCCGGAGCACCCCCACGTTCACTTCGAGGACAAAGTGTTCGGGACATCCTCGGGGCGGCTGGAGTTCTACGCCGAGAGGCTGGCCGAGCTTGGGGAGCATCTGCCGGTGCACAAGGAGCGTCCCGGGGCCGAAAGCAGCCCCTTCAAGCTCACTCTCATCGGCCTCCATACGCGGGACCATGTGGGCACCATCTATACGAACTCGCAGTGGCTACGGCAGCAGGACCCAGAGCCGGTGCTGGAGATACATCCGCAGGATGCGCGGACGCGAGGGATCGGTGATGGAGCGGTGGTGTACCTGTATAACGAGCTGGGCAGGGTGAAGCTGCGGGCCAAGCTCTCAGAGCGGCCCTTGCCTGGCGTGGTTGGCGTGGCCTGGGGCTGGGAGGCGGAGCACTTCATGGAGGGGAGCGTCAACTACCTGCTGCACAGTCGGTTGAACCCGGCACACGTGATCATACATAAGGAGACAGGGGCCACCCCCAACACGCCCTACTTCGATATCTGGGTCGAGGTGGAAAACGCAAGTGGCAACGGGCCTTTCAAGTCGGACCAATTCGCGCGGGCATAGAAGGCGCTCGAATTGGGCTGATGGCAAGAATGCCGCCTGCTCGCTACGTTGGACTGCCGCTCGGAATCGTCCATGTCCCACTGCAATGG
>JACQUE010000069.1 GCA_016210425.1 Chloroflexota bacterium
ACGATTATGTCAGTAGTTAACTGTTCAGGGAAAATGTCAGTATATGAAAGGACTGACGTTGAGTAAGAGGGAACAAAAGCGGCTACGCACAGACTGACAGAATCCCTGGACACCGACAGGTAATGGGCGTTACCCTGCCCCTCCTTGCAGGCAACAAAGAAGCACCGCGGCGGTCTGCCTGCGGTGCCCGCTTTCAAAAGACCGCGAGACCCTAGCTCTTCTTCTCGCTCGCCCAGATGACCTGGTAGCCCTCTCCCTTTACGGCCGATACCATGGCTCCTCGCTCCAGTTGTTCAAGCTGGCGGAAGGCCTTTTCACACTGCTCCAACATCTCGCGTTGCCGAAAAGCGTCACAGCGCCGGCGGATGCGATCCCATACTCCCAGGCGATCCATGGTGGCTATCCGCTTCGGCCAGACAAAAAACGTAAACTTCTCAGGAGGCGGGAAGCGTGGGCGAAGCTCCCGTAGGTTCTTCAGACGATCTTCAACTGATGAGGCTGGCCCCACGACCTCTACAAGGGGCCCCTCATAGGCATCCGTCCTGGCGTCAACGAGGAGCCGCTCCGGGAAGAGCGAAAAGCCGATGACGAAGACATCGGCAGCGTCTATAACCCGGAAGACCTCCCCTATGTTTACCCCAAAATCGTTATCCATGCTCAATCCTAACGCGACCGCTTCTCAAAGAATTGGCGGAGCCACTCCTGCCAGCGCAGGCTCATCTCCTCCAGGCGACGGTCAAGCCCTGCCTGCCATCTGGCCCACAGGCTACTGGAGCGAGCGCGGCCCCGAAAGACCACGAACGACCAAGCCAGTAGCAGCACAGAAGCCGCCACTAGATATCGGGCCACCGCAGGCTCAGCAAAGCGAGAGACATACGCCAGGACCATGAAAGCGAGGGCAAAGGCCAGAAGCTGCCCGGGAGAGATGCCCCATATGAGACGGGCGAACTTCGTCCTCAGACGCTTGTCAAAGTTCCCCTCGGCGGGACCCGGACCCTGGGGGGCTGGCGGCAGCAAGGGGTCAAGTTTCCGCAGGAGGTCTTCGATCTCTCGTTCGTACTTGTTGGGCACCGTCCGCTCCTTGAGACAGAAACCTTGCCGCTCTCTCTACATTATATACAGAAGCCGCCCGAGATGCATGCGGTGAAGTCACGCGGCACAGAGATCGTACAACATTCGGGAGATATGTCAAGACAAATCGGGCCATCTCACCGGCTGGCTGACGCCCTCTCGTTGCCCATACCAACAACGGGCGATATAATGACGTTAACTCATGTCGGTGAAGAGCCTTTGTCGCAGCCAGCCGGATCGATAGTAATACCCAACTTCAACGGGGCCAGGCACCTCCCAACCTGCCTGAATAGCCTCCGCCGCCAGACGTTTCGGGACTTCGAAACCCTGGTCATCGATAACGGCTCTAGCGACGGAAGCCTCAAGCTGCTTCTTGAAGGCTATCCCGAGGTCAGGGTCATTCAACGCCGCAGCAACCGCTCCTTCTTTAGTGGCGCGGTCAACGAGGGCATAAGGCGCGCCAAAGGGGATATCATCGTTCTGCTTAACAACGATACGGAGACAGAGCCGGACTGGCTGGAAGAATTGCTCAAGGCCCTGGGGGCGGACAAGATGACCGGCATCGCGGCCAGCAAGATGCTGCTGTTCGACAGGCGAGATGTGCTGAACTCAGCCGGCGACTTCTACGGCCTCGACGGGATGCCCGGCAATCGCGGCGTCTGGGAGCGGGACCTTGGCCAGTATGACGAATCGACGGATGTCTTCGGGGCCTGCGCGGGCGCCGCGGCCTACAGGCGCAGCATGCTGGAAGCCATCGGCATGTTCGACGAGGACTTCGTTGGCTACTGCGAGGACGTCGATGTCAACTTTCGGGCGCGGCTCGCCGGCTACAGGGTCGTCTTTGCCCCCAAGGCCAGGGTCTACCATCGCCTGAGCGCCACCGGCTCCGGGCCCCTCGCCAGCTATCTTTGCGGCCGCAACTTCATCAACGTCATCATCAAGGACATGCCGGGGGAGCTCCTGCTCCGCCACTGGCGCCGCATCCTGGTGGGGCAACTCCGCTACACCCGCCGCTCATTGCTGCACCTGCGAGAGCCAGCCGCCCGCGCCTGGCTGCGCGGCCAAATGGCGGGGCTCCTGGGCCTACCGAGGATGCTGGCTAAGCGCCGGGCCATACAGACCTCACGCAAGATATCGATTCGCCAGCTGGAATCCGTCCTGTCTGGCTAGGAGAGCACGATCGCAGCGCCTTTCCTCTCCATCGTCATCCCCGCCTACAACGAGGAGCGAAGGCTCCCGCAATCGCTAGAGCGGATCGTAGGGTATCTTGAGGAGCAACCCTATGCCTGGGAGATCTGGGTGGCCGACGACGGCAGCACCGATCACACGGGCGAGGTCGTCCGGGAGTTCTCGAAGCGCCATCCGCAGGTGCACCTGCTGTCGCTACATCACCGAGGCAAGGGTCACGCAGTCAAGGCAGGCATGCTGGCGGCGCAGGGGCAGTACCGCTTCCAGTGCGATGCCGACCTGTCGATGCCCATCCGGGAGCTACCAAAGTTCCTGCCGCCCCAGCTCGACGGCTTCGACATCGCCGTCGGCTCGCGGGAGATCCCCGGCGCCCAGCGCCTGGATGAGCCGTCCTACCGCCACTATCTGGGCCGCGTCTACAACTACATCGTCAGGGCCGTCGCCGTCCGTGGCATCCGGGACACCCAGTGTGGCTTCAAGTGCTTCCGTGCTCAGGTGGCTGAAGAGGTCTTCCCGTGCCAGCGGATCGACGGCTGGGGCTTCGACGTGGAGACGCTATTCATAGCCCAGCAGAGGGGATTTCGCCTGGTGGAGGTTCCCATCGAGTGGCATCATGTGAAGGGCAAGACGCGCAACGCGCTAGCGATGTTCTTCGAGGCTCTCGCCGTTCGCCGCAACTCCATCATGGGCCGCTACCGCTGAGCGAGCAAGGTACTTCTCTTCGGTCCCAGGCTCTTGTGCGGTGGGGCATTATCGCGGTTATCCTCGTCTACCTGGCGTTGGGCGTCGCCTACGCCGTCCGCACTCCCACCTGGCAAGCGCCTGATGAGCCGGCCCACTTCAACTATGTAAAGTACATCGCGACACACGGCGCGCTGCCGGTCCTAAAACAAGGCGACTACGACCAGGCCTACCTGGAGGAGCTAAAAGCCGCTAAGTTCTCCCCCGATAAGCCCATTGACTCCGTCCGCTATGAGTCGCACCAGCCGCCCCTCTACTATCTGACCGCCACGCCGATCTATCTGGCCGTCCGCTCTCTTCCGCTTAGACAGCAGGTCCTGGTCCTGCGCATCTACTCGCTGCTGCTGGGGACCGTCCTTCTCAGCCTCGGCTACGCTATCACGCGGCGCATATTCCCCCGCAAGCCATCGCTGCAGGTCGCCGTGCCCGCCTTTGTCGCGCTGGTGCCTCAGCACCTGGCCATGTCGGCGGCCATCAACAACGACACCTTCGCCGAAGTGATCTTGGCGGCGGTGCTGCTGGCCAGCGTGAGGCTTGTCCTGCCCTTCGAAGGCCGCCAGGCCCTCGGCTGGCGCTCCGCCGTCGTTTTCGGGCTCCTCGCTGGCACGGTCTTACTCACCAAGACGACCATCTATGTCGGGATCCTGCTGATCCCGATGGCGCTCCTGCTTCGCGTCATCCATGATGGGAAGGCCAAGGCCATACTGCGCGCCGCCCTGCCTGTTTTGGCCGTCTTCCTAGCCATCCTCATACCCGAATTAGTGCTGGGCGTGGCGCTACTGGGCGTGCTGCGGCTCCTCCTGCGGAAGAAGAGGACTTTGCCGAAGGAACGAGCGGCGGGCGCGCAGGGATTCTCGTTGAGAGACAAGGTTATCGGCGCATGGCAGGATAGGGAAGGACGGCAATTGCTACGCTCCATCGTGCCACCGCTGCTTATAGTTGTGTTTGTTGCCGTCGTCGTCGCCGGCTGGTGGTTCATCCGCGATATGGCCGTGTACGGAGTTAGCGACCCCACTGGGCTGCGGCGACACGATGCTGTGGTCATCGACCAGCCTCGGACGGGCCAGTTCGATGCCTCCGCCGCCAAGCGCTTCTTCGTCACCGGCTACAAGAGCTTCTGGGCCCAGCTCGGCTGGATGGGCGTCCCTGCCAGCAACCGCATCTACGAACTGCTCGGCGTTGTCTCCATCGCCTCTGGCCTCGGCCTCTTGCTCTTCGCCGGCCGGCGGCTGCTCAGGCCGTTGCAGCTTTCGGCTTCCCAGCGCTCCGCCCTTCTGCTCCTCCTCACGAGCTTCGCCTTGGTCTTCCTCGCCTGGTTCGTCTATAACCTGACCTTCATCCAACCCCAAGGCCGCTACCTCTTCCCGGCCTTGATCCCCATAGGCACTTTCTTCGCCCTCGGCCTCAATGAGCTCAGCCCGCAGCGTTTGGGCAAGCCCGCTCTCCTGATAGCCCTCCTAGTACTGCTTTATGTCAACAGATACGCTCTTACCCAGATGATCCCGTATCTTTCTTGAGTCGTTGGCCATGTTGAACTAGAATAGGACGAGGTGAGTGCCCAGAGAAGCGAGGCAGTATGGACGTGAGGGAGAAGATCCTTAAAGAGAGCAAGGTCATAGCCGTGGTAGGCATCTCCGATAACCCGGAGCGCGCCAGCCACGAGGTGGCCGAGTACCTGCAGTCCGAGGGCTACACCATCGTTCCGGTGAACCCCCGGCTGACGACGGTGCTAGGGCAGACCTGCTACCCGGACCTGGTCTCAATCGGCCGGAAGGTCGATGCTGTCGACATCTTTCGCAGGCCTGAGGAGGTCCTTCCCGTCGTCCAGCAGGCGATCCGGATCGGCGCCCGCGCCATCTGGATGCAGGAGGGCGTCGTCAACGAGGAGGCGGCGGCCCTGGCAAGAGAGGCTGGGCTGGACGTTGTGATGGACCACTGCATGCTGAAGGAGCGCCGGCGGCTGCTGAGCGAGGGCAAGCTTGAGGGTTAATACCTTGGAAGAAAGAGACTCCCACTTAGGGAACAAGCTGCGGACCGCTCTTTTTATCACCGTAGCCATATTAGTGGCCGAGGTGGTGGGAGGCTATCTTGCCAACAGCATCGCCTTGCTGAGCGACGCCGGCCACATGGCCACCGATATCTTTGCGCTACTCCTGGCCTGGTTTGCGGTTGTCACTGCACAGAAAGCGCCCAACGAGAGGATGACCTATGGCTACCACCGCGTGGGCATCCTCATCGCTATCGCCAATGCTATGTTGCTGGTGGGGCTTGCCATAGCCATCTTCTACGAGGCAGCAAAGCGGCTGCAGGAACCTCCGTCGGTCAAGAGCGGGCTCATGCTCGCTGTCGCGTCTGTCGGCCTGGTGGCCAATGCCATCGTCATCTATATGCTCCACTCCGACCAGCAGCACAACCTCAGCATCCGCAGCGCCTTCTTCCACGTGGCTGGCGACCTCCTCGGCTCCCTCGGCGTGCTGGTCGGCGGCACCATAATCATCTTCACCCGCTGGTACTGGATCGACCCGCTAATAAGCATCCTGATCGGCGGTTTGATGATCGTTAGCTCTCAATCGATCTTTCGCGAGGGCATCCACATTGTGCTGGACGCTACGCCGAGGGATGTCAACACGGAGGAGCTAGTGAAGGCCATCATGGAGATAACGGGCGTGCGCGAGGTCCACGACCTGCACGTCTGGAGCATCGCTCCCCACATGCGGGCCCTTAGTTGCCACGTCCTCATCGGCGACGTGCACCTGAGCCAGTCGGCGCGCACGCTCGAGCGCATCAATAGCCTGCTGGCCACCCGCTTCAACATCCATCACACCACCGTGCAGATGGAATACTCCGGGCAGGAGCCCGCCTGCCCCGACTGCCTCTTCGCGCGCGTGAACAGGCGGGTCATCGGCTCCACATAACAAGAAGGCCACCGAATTCTCGGTGGCTCTCCCCTGCCGGCCTTTAGCCTGCGGGCTACTGCGTTCCCTTCGCCAGACCAGCCAGCTTCGCGAAGGCGTTGCTGTCCTTGAGGGCGATATCCGCCAGCACCTTGCGGTCCATCTCCACGCCGGCCTTCTTCA
>JACQUE010000067.1 GCA_016210425.1 Chloroflexota bacterium
GGGATGTAGGCTACGATTTTACCAGCGGGGGCTTCGGCCTGCGCGAGGGGCTGGGGCTGCTGCTGCCGAATGCAATGGGGGGGCGCACCCTCTACTTGGGTATCATCCCGCTGCTCTTGGCGGCCGGCGCCCTCCTCTGGCCAATGTCCCGCAAGGTAGCGTTGTTTGCCGCATTGGCGTTGATCGCCTTCCTCGTCTCCTTTGGGCGGGAGTTGCCCTTATATCGGATCCTTTACGTCGCCGCTCCCGGATTCAACGTTTTCAAGGATCAGGAGAGGGCTGCCGCGCTGACCAGCTTTGCCCTGGCCGTCCTGGCTGGCTATGGAGTTGCGGGCATCCTGTCTTGGTCCCGAGAGGAGGCGCGCAAGCGAATGAAGCCCCTCTCAGCCCTCGCCGGCGTGGTCGCCGTCATCGGAGGCGTAGCCTGGCTGCTGCTATCCCGCTCCCAGAGCGTCCTCGCAGGCCTCTCGCAGGCGCGGCGCGAAGCTCTGGCAGGCGACCTACCCTCGATTGAGATAGCCGCCCTGGTTGCGGTCGCTGTCTTCTTGCTCGCAGCCTGGCGACGTCTCGACGTGAGGGCTGGACTGGTCCTGGCAGGCGGCGTCGCTGTAGCACAGCTCTTTGTCATCAATTGGAACAGTGCCATCGCCCCGGGGAAGCCGCCCGTTTTCTACCCGAAATCGCCCTTGATGGATTTTCTGAGGGACAAGCTGACCACAGGTAGAGTCGAGTTGGGCAGCCTCGCCGCCAACAGCGGCTACGTCTACCGCCTGCCCGTGGCTCGTGGGGCTACGCCTCTGGAAACCAGGTACCTCGCGGACGTTGTCAGGACTCGCTCCCCCAGGCTCTGGCAGCTTTTAGACGCCGAATACGCTGTTGCTGACGCAGCTTCCCCTTACGCCAGCCCGGTCTTCGAATGGCAGGGGCAGGGAGTTTTCAAGACGCCGTATCCGACGGCCCGAGCATACGTTGCCTTCCGTGCAATGCGCTTTGGCGATGATAAGCAAATCCTGGATATCTTGAGCACCACCGACTCCGACTTCCTTTACGGCAGAGATGCTTTGCTGGTGGACGAGCCCGGCGTTGAGCCGACGGGGAAAGGCTATGTTTCTAGCATTGAGGTCCAAGAAGAGGGCCCCAGAAGCCTCGCCGTCAGGGTCAACGCGAATTCCCCTGGCATCCTCGTCGTGAGCGACGTCTACTACCCGGGCTGGAAGGCGTACGTCGACGGGGCCGAGAAGCCGATCCTTCGTGCGAACTACTTCCTGAGGGGCGTCGCCCTGGGCCCGGGGCCGCACGTTGTGCGGATGGTCTTCGCCCCAGCCTCGGTCAAGATCGGCGCCCTCATTTCTATCATCGCCCTCGGCATGGTGCTCGCCCTTCTTGTTGCCTGCATGTCCATCCGGCAACTACATAAGCGCCTCGGGTACGCCTTGCTGCTGGGGCTAGCCCTGCTGAGCCTGTGGCTCTCCTGGCGGGCTCTGACGCCCCGACAGCCCAGCATCAGGCGGCAGGACTTGCGGGCAGCATCGGCCTATCTGTTGGACCATGTCCGGCCGGACGATGCCCTCGTTCTGGACTCGTCCATCTCGGCAAGAGACCTGTCGGCGCAGCCTGCCGGGGCTCCTATCGCTGTTGTTAGCCCGACGCCCCAACCGCAGGCTGCCCGGATCTGGCGTCTGACCTCCTTAGCAAGGCCGAGGGCCGAGGCAAGCGAAGATGCATGGCGGCCTCCGCTGCTTCAGATTCGCGAGGAAAGATGGTTCGGCGACCTCTATCTGGCCCTGCACGAGGATACGGAAGCGGTGAAAGAGGGTATTGGGCAGAGGCTGCAAAGGCGGCTCGGCGACTCCATCCAGCTCTTAGGCTACAATATGGCTCTCGAAAGGGCTGGAGCAGAGGGTAGTCGCTTGCAGATCGCCCTCTATTGGACGGCGCTCCAGGAGCCGGATGATGCCTACGCCGTGTTTGTCCAGCTTCTCGGTCCGGACGGTAGGCTCGCCTTTCAGGACGATTCCCAACCGGTTATGAATACTCGTCCTACTACGGGGTGGCAGAAAGGCGAGATAATCGCGGATAAGCACGTCCTCCGCCTGCCGGCATCGGCGGCGGCAGGCCGCTACTCTCTAATTACTGGCATGTACAGCCTCACCGGCGAGAGAAGGCTCCCCGTTGAGGGCGGCGGCGATTTCGTGCCCTTGCAGGAGATCGAACTGCCTTAGCCGCTTGGCACGAAGGATGAAAAAGCCTACCAATTGTCACCCCGAGCGAAGCGAGGGGTCTTGATCCATGAACCCGAGTCGCCAGTGCCAAACAGGCCGGATGCTGAACGAAGTGAAGCATGACAGTTCGTGCCATCGTCAGCGTAGGGAGAGGTCTTGCTTCGAGAGGCCAGATTCATCGCCTGGGGCTTGGAATGACACGGCTTGTGATCGCTGAAGAGGCTATTCTCGGAAGAATGACGACTTACGCGTGAACCTGGATCGGTGCCCTAATATGTACATTGACCAACCGGGCTATCCGCGTTACGCTGGGAGTGGTAAGAGGCTAGGGAGAGGAGCTTTGGAGCGGCTTTCTGCGAGGCACCATCTGCCGATGCTGCTGCTCATCGGGGCGGCCCTCGTCATCGTGGCCTGCGGGCGAACGGCCCGGCCGACGCCTACCCCTACTTTCATCGCGCCGGCGGCTACGCCTTCTCCTACCCCTTCGGCTTCCCCAAGGGCCTCTCTGAGCGATGAGGATGCAGTCGCGTTGGCACGGCGCTTCGACGGGGCGGCTGCCCACAAGCTAGTCGAGGCTCTGGCCGATCCCTCCTATATGGGACGCCACGTCGGCACCGAGGGCGAGCTCAAAGGTGCGCAGTTCCTCGCCGAGAGGTTCAAAGAGGCGGGACTGGCCCCCGGCGGCGAAGGCGGTTCCTTTCTGCAACCGTTCCCCCTCCAGGTGCAGGAACTAGCCGCCCCGCCGGTCCTGTCGCTCACTGACGCCGTCGGGCAGGAGCGCACCCTACGGCTGCGCGATGATTACCGGCCGATCTACGGCGGCCTGGCCGGCGGCGGCGACGTAAGGGGGCCGGGCCTCTTCGCCGGCAACGGCAGCGATCTCTCCGGCCTCGACGTCAAGGGCAAGGTCCTGCACGTCGTACCTCGCGGGCGCCTCGCCGACATCGTATCGCGGGCGCGGGCAGCGGGCGCCCTCGGCGTCATCGTCACCACCGGCCAGGCGACGCTCATGAAAGGTGAGGGCCGCCCGCCGGATGCCAGCGCCATCCCTGTCGCCGAGGTGAGCCAGGCGGGGGCGGCGAGCCTGTTGGAAGGGAGCGGCCATACGCGGGAGGAGCTGAACGAGCGCATCCGCTCCGGTCAGCCCCTTGCCGGCTTCCCCTTAAAGTGGACCGTCCGGCTGGCAGTCCCGCTCCGTCCGCCTGAGAATGTTACGGCCCACAATGTCATAGGTGTCCTGGAAGGACAGGGCAACCCGGATGAGGCCGTGGTAGTCGGGGCACACTATGAGGAGATAGGGCCGGATCCCGACGGCACTGTCTATCCTGCCGCCAACGATAATGCCTCCGGCACGGCAGTTCTCGTCGGCCTCGCCCGTCTCCTAAAGGAAAGCGGCTTTCGCCCCAGGAGGACCGTCATCTTCGTGGCCTGGTCGGGGCATGAAGAGGGACTCTTCGGCAGCCGGTTCTATGCGGAGCACCCGGTGCGCCCCATGTCCAAGACGCGCCTCTACTTAAACCTGGACACGGTGGGCCAGGGCGCGGCGGCGGAGCTAGAGGCGGTGCCTCAAGGCGCTGAAGCCCGCTCCTTGCTCGATGAAGCTCTTGACCTGCTGAAGAAGGCTGGTGAGGCGCCGCCGGTTAGTGTGCTGGGGCAGCCGGCAGGCGCAAGTGATGATAGTACCTTCCGCGATGCCGGCGTACCGGCCTTGAGCTTCGAGTGGGGAGGGCTTTTCGAGGATGGACGCATCCATACGCCCGCCGACACAGCCGATACGGTGGATGCCGCCAAGCTCAAGGTGACCGGACTCGTCTCCGCACTGGCGCTCCTGCTTGCTGCCCGCTAACCCACCGAGATACAGCCTCCTGCTAGAGCCACGTTGTCCTCCACCTATAGGTTGACTAACCATGTAATCTGTGCGATGATTCGCTTCACGGAATGATAAACCCCAAGCCTACGTTCTTTATTTCTCAGTGGAGCCTATTGCGGAGATGAGGGCCTTTGAGCGGCTCTTTGGATGAGGCTTCTACAGTTCCAGCCGGGGTAGCCTGGGAGGAAGAGCCCGCCCTCGCCTATCGCTGGGTCATCGTTGGCCTGATGTGGCTCACCCAGCAAGCGGACTCCCTGGCGATGATGTCCCTCGGCGTGCTGCTCCCCGCCATGCGCAAGGAGCTGGGCTTCGACCTTTTCATGGCGTCCCTGGTCGGTTCCAGCAATCAGGTCAGCCAGCTAATCCTCGGGATTCCGCTCACCGTCTGGGCCGTGCGTATGAAGCCCAAGCCCCTCATGATATTCTCGAACCTCCTGGCAGCCGCCTTCATATTTCTGCAGGGCGCCGCCTTCTCCGTGTGGATCGTGATGCTAGCCCGCTTCCTGGCCTCCGCCGTTGGCAACGTCAAGGGCGCGGCCCAGGTGTTGCTGCGCGTGCAGTGGGTGCCGCGGCGGGAGCTGGGGCTTGTTATGGGGCTGGGGATGGGCATGAGCAACGCCAGCCAGTCCATCGCCTTCAACGTGACGCCCATCCTCCTCACGGCGGTTGGCCTGACCTGGAGGAGCGCCCTCCATGTGTTTGGCCTCATCGTCCTGGCGATGTCCCTGCTCTGGCTCATCTTCGGGCGCGAGCGGGCCGTAGCCCCTACACCGGCAGTCCGGCCGCAGCAGGACTGGTCGCAGGTGCCGAGGTTGCTGCGGCGCTTCGATGTGAAGCTCATCTGCATCTACTGGTTCTTCAGCCTGCTGCCCTTCAACCTCCTACTCCTCTTCTATCCGACCTACCTCGTGGAGTCGCGAGGCTACTCTCTGGGGATGGCGGGACTGATCATGAGCGTCATATCGCTGACGGGTATCGTCGTGGCTCCCCTCGGCGGGCGCCTTTCCGACAGGGTGGGCCTGCGTCGCCCCTTCATATGGCCTCTGGGGATCCTGACGATGCTGGGGCAGATGGCGCTCTTCCTGCCCGTGTCCGCGCCCTGGCTCATTTTCCTGGCGTTCATCTACGGTGTTTGCCTGTGGCTGCCGCCTTCCGTCATTATGGCGATCCCGTACGAGCTGGAAGGCCTCAGCGCGTCCGACATTGCCCTCACGATGTCCATCGCCCAGACGGCGGGAACGGCGGGGACCGTCGTGGGCTTCTGGGGGCTTGGCGGGCTTGTGCGCCTCACCGGCACCCTCACTCTGCCCCTTTTTCTCAGCAGCATCGGGTGGCTCTCCAGGATGGTCGCGGGGCTCCTCTTACCAGAGACCGGTCCCCGCTACCAGGCCTCGAAGAAGGCTGTTACCTGATCCGACTGCCTCCGTTTACAAAATCTATCAAAAACATAGACTTCAGATGCGCTTCTTAAGCTAGCTATCTTCTGAGTGAGGCTATTGCTATTCACATAACACTCAGCGTATACTCTATTCGCTAATCTTCGCTCTCATCCTTTGCGGGCAGACAGCTCCGTCTGCCGGCGATCCCGGCCATCAAAAGGAACTAGGAGGAAAGGCATGGCCAGAGTTGCAGATGTCCAGATCAAGAAGGCGACCTGCTTCCAGTGTCTACAGAACTGTGGCCGCTTGGTCCACGTCGGACCGAACGGCAAGATCGTCTCGGTTGAGGCCGACTATCCCGGCCACCCGGTGCAGCCGCAGAAGCCCCCCTGCAGCAAGGGCACTATCGTCAAGGAGTTCCACGACAGCCCCCGGCGCATCAACTATCCCCTGAAGCGCGTCGGCAAGCGGGGCCACGGCGAGTGGCAGCGCCTCACCTGGGACGAGGCGATGGACGAGATCGCGGCGAAGCTGGCGGAGATCCGGGACAAGTACGGGCCGGAGGCCCTCTTCGTCAACGGCGGCACCGTTCACTCGGATGGCGACTGGGCGGCGATGCGCTGGTGTAACCTGTTCGGCACGGCCAACTACATCTACCAGGGCAAGAACTGTGGCTCGGCACGCCTTACCACAGCGGTAGCCGTCTGGGGGTACGGCGGGGGCGGCGGCCCGGGAACCAAGTGCGCTATTCTGAGCGGCGTGAACCCCGGCGAGTCGCTCATGGGCTGGAACGGCGCCATCGCCATGAAGGAGCGGGGCGCCAAGCTCATCGTCGTCGACCCGCGGCGGACGGAGATCGCCAAGCTGGCCGACATGTACATCCCCATTCGCCCAGCTACCGACGCGGCCCTTTTTCTAGGCATGATCAACGTCGTCCTGAACGAGGACCTCTGGGACCACGAGTTCGTGGAGAAGTGGGTCCTGGGCTTCGACGAGCTGGTGCGGGTGGCCAAGAAGTACCCGCCGGAGCGGGCGGCCGAGATCTGCTGGACGGACAAGGACCTTATTATCCAGGCGGCGCGCGACTTCGCCACCCTGAAGCCGGCGTCGTTGCAGAACGGCGTGGCCACCACCCACATCGGCGGCTACGGCGGCATCACCGCCACCCTGGCCCAGTGCGCGCTGACGGTCATCACCGGCAACTTCAACAACATCGGCAGGCCCATCCCGCGCGAAGCCCTGGCCTGGCACGACGAGATGCACTGGGACACTCTGGTGAACCACCCGCTGCGCACCAGGGACAACGTCAGCGCCGATCGCTTCCCCGTGGGCTCCGTCAAGGCCTACCAGCTCTCGCGCGAGGCGATGAAGAAGGTCAACCCGGAGGGCTACAACGCCGGCATCTACTTCATCGGCCCCAGCCAGTCGATGACGTGGAAGGCGATCCTCGATGAGAAGCCCTACCCCATCAAGGCGGTCATCACCGAGGGCGGCAACCCCCTCTGCAC
>JACQUE010000070.1 GCA_016210425.1 Chloroflexota bacterium
CAGCAGGTCCGTCTCCAGTTGCGCCAGCTCCGCGTCCGGGCTGTGCTCGCCGACCTTGCGGAAGAGGGCCCGCTTGGCGATCTCCAACGCCTTCTCCGCGCTCCCACCGATGCCTACGCCGACGATTATCGGCGGGCATGGGTTGCCGCCGGCAGCCTCCACGGCCTTCACGACGAAGTCGACGACGCCCTGGCGCCCCTGCGCCGGCTTGAGGGTGCCCAGCGCGCTCATGTTCTCCGAGCCGCCGCCCTTGGGCATAAGCTGTATCTTCACCTTGTCCCCCGCCACGATGTGCGTGTGGATGATGGGCGGGGTGTTGTCGCGGGTGTTAACGCGTGCCGAGAACGGCTGCGTCACCATCGACTTGCGCAAGTACCCTTCGGCATAGCCCTTGCGGACACCATCGTTCAGCGCCTCCTCTAGGTCGCCGCCTACGATGTGCACGTCCTGCCCTATGTCGATGTTAACGACCGCCGTGCCGCAGTCCTGACAGAGAGGCATCCTCTCGCTCCTGGCGAGCTGCGCGTTCAGCAGGATCTGGTCCAGGATCGTCTGCCCCGCTGGGCTCTCCTCGACCTCGCGCGCCTTGCGGAGCGCCGCCACGACATCCTCGGGCAACTCGAAGTTCGCCTCCTGACACAGCCTCGCGACCGTGTCCCTGATAGTGCTTGCTTCTATCTCCCTCATCGCTTACCCCTGTCCTCCTCCCGGTTGCCCTCCCGGTTGCGGCGGTCCACTGCCCCGCTGCATCCTCCGGCGCCGCGTAATGCGGCTGAAGAGGAACCACAGGACGACCCAACCAAGGAGCACGATGATCAGCGAGGAGCTAGACTGGCGAGTGGCAGACTCGCGCACCACCACCTTATTGATCTTCTGCGAGTCCTTTAGGTCCCGCAGGTTGCCCGATAGCTCAACGCTGATGCTCTGGGACCCGCTGGAAGGCGCCTTAAAGGCCGCGATAGCCGCACCCCGCGTGTAGCTATCGCTGTAAATCGTGTTCTTCTGTTTGCTGAGGTTGTTCTCCAGCGCGGTGCCATTGGCCGTTAAAGACACCCGCTCCACCAGAGGCACCAGCACCTCCTGTAGCTTCTGGGCGCTGCCGTCAGCCACCCCTTCGACATAGATAACGTACTGGCTATCCTTCTTCAGCTCCATGTCGGGCAGGTCGACGCGCGTCCGCACGTCATCCGTGATGGGCCGCTCGACGACCTTCTTGCCCGCAGAAGAGCAGCCAGCCACGATGGCTGCCGCAACAAAAGCCAGCAGGAGCCACCGGGCCGAGCATATGATTTTGCTTCGTTCCTTAGTCAGTTAAACCTCAATCTTTCCGGACCGTTATGCCGGCGCTCAGATCTTCATTACGTCGATGAGCTCCTGAACAGAAGCCGCCGACTTCTTTAGCGCCGCGTCCTCCTCCGCCGTGAGCTTGAACTCGATGATCTGCTCGACGCCCTTCGCGCCCAACTTCACCGGTACGCCCACGAAGAGGCCCTTAATGCCGTACTCGCCCTGCAGGCAGACGGCGCACGGGAGGATGCGCTTCTTGTCCAGCAGAATGCTCTCGGCCATCTCGACCGCTGCAGTCGCGGGCGCGTAGAAGGCGCTCCCCGTCTTCAGCAGGCTCACGATCTCGCCGCCGCCGCCGGCCGTCCGCTTAACAATGGCATCGATCCGCTCCTTGGGCAACAACTGGCTGATGGGGATGCCGCCCACGGTGGTCGAGGCCACCAACGGCACCATCGTGTCGCCGTGGCCGCCCAGCACGTAGGCCTGCACGTCCTCCACCGAGGCGTTCAGCTCCTGCGCCAGGAACGTCCGGAAGCGGGCCGTGTCCAGCACGCCGGCCATGCCCATGACGCGCTCCCTGGGGAACTTGCTCACGTGCATGGCTAGCTGGGCCATGGCGTCCAGAGGGTTGGCCACCATGATGAGGAAGCACTTGGGCGACTGCTTCGCCACCTGCGCTGTGACCTCCTGGATGATCTTCATGTTCGTCAGTAGAAGGTCATCCCGGCTCATGCCCGGCTTCCGAGGGACGCCAGAGGTTATGATCACTATGTCGGAGTTGGCCGTCTCCTCGTAGCCGTTGGTGCCGATGATCTTGGCATCGCTACCGACGATCGGCGTGGACTGCGACATGTCCAGCGCCTTGCCTTGGGGCATCCCCTCGATGATGTCCACCAGGACTACGTCCGCATACCCTTTTGTGGCCAGGATGTGGGCGCAGGTTGCGCCTACGTTGCCCGCCCCGACAACAGTGACCTTGCTCTTCATGGCCCCTACTCCTTCCCCTCCAGCTTCCTGATCATGGCATCCGCCATCTGCGATGTCCCGACAGCGGTCGGGTCGTTCCGGTCTGCCTTGTAGTTGTAGGTTACGTGCTTGCCCTCGCGGATGACATCCGCCACGGCCTTCTCCAGCCGCGCCGCCGCGTCCATCTCCCCGAGGTGCTGCAACATCAACATGCCCGAAAGGATGACGGCGGTCGGGTCGACCTTGTTCTGGCCGGTGTACTTGGGGGCGCTGCCGTGGATGGCCTCGAACACGGCGTAGTCGTCGCCGATGTTGGCGCCCGGCGCTACGCCCAGGCCACCGATGAGCCCGGCGCACAGGTCGGAGAGGATGTCGCCATAGAGGTTCGGCAGCACCAGGATGTCCGACTCCTCCGGCCGCTGGACGAGCTGCATGCACATGTTGTCGACGATGCGGTCGTCGAACTTGATGTCCGGGTAGTTCTTGGCCACCTCGCGAGCGACCTTCAGGAAGAGGCCGTCGGTGTACTTCTGGATGTTGGCCTTGTGCACCGCCCAGACCTGCTTGCGGTTGTACTTGCGAGCGTAATTGAAGGAAAAGTTGACGATCTTCTTGGTGTTGGTGACCGAGATGGGCTTAATGCCGATGCCCGAATCGGGCAGGATCTGTTTGCCCGCCAGCTTGCTCAGGTGGTCGATGAGCTTGTAGGTCTCCTGCTTGCCCTCCTCGAACTCGATGCCCGCATACAGGTCCTCAATGTTCTCACGCATGATCACGATGTCGATGTTCTGGTAGCGGGTGCGGACGCCCTCATAGCTCTTGGCTGGGCGAAGGCAACAGTAGAGGCTCAGCGCGTGCCTGATGGCGACGTTGACGCTGCGGAAGCCCGTACCAACCGGCGTCGTGATGGGCCCCTTGAGGCCGACTTTGGTGCGCTTCACCGACTCGATGACGCCGTCCGGCAGCGGCGTGCCGTACTTCTCCATGACATCGACGCCGGCGTCCTGCACGTCCCACTCGATCTTAACGCCTGTTGCATCGATAACTCGGCGCGCTGCCGCCACGATCTCGGGCCCAGTGCCATCTCCAGGGATAAGGGTTACTTCTCTCGCCATGTCCTGTTTGTTCCTCCTCCTCCGTTATAATCAAGCAGATTTATTGACTTACCACGCCGTCCATCCCCTGGGCATGCCCCAGGGGCATCGCTACGACGACCTGCTCTTTACGTAGTTCAGGAGACCGCCTACCGCCATGATCTCCTTCTGCCGCTCTGACAGGCCGTGCCTGGCCGTGAACTCCGTGCCCTTGGTCAGATTGTGCACCACTACGGTTTCGCCCTGCTGCAAAGCCTGTTTTACGTTCGGTATCTCTAGCTCGTCGCCCTGCTCCACCTTCCCATAGTCATCTTCGTTTATGAAAGTCAGGGGAAGGATACCGAAGTTCACCAGGTTTGTCCAGTGGATCCGCGCGAAAGACTTAGTGATGACCGCTTTCAGGCCAAGGTACATCGGAGCCAGCGCCGCGTGCTCCCGGCTGGAGCCCTGGCCGTAGTTGCTCCCGCCAACGACGAAGCCCGCGCCTTCCTTCTTTATGCG
>JACQUE010000071.1 GCA_016210425.1 Chloroflexota bacterium
TGTAGGTCTCAAAGCTCCATGAAACGGCGGTCAGGACCTCATCGGGACGCGGTCGCATCTCTCGTCTCCTTATGTCACAGGTTAGGGTAGAAGCCGGCGGCGTTGGCCATGACCTTCTGGTTCCCATGCTGGCCGCTGATGGCGAAGAACGGGAAGTAGCAGTTGAGGTCCTTGCCGATGATGACGTTCCTTCCCGGCGGGTGAATGATGACCAGGAGCTCGAAGGCGTTCTGCACCCGGGCGTAGCGCAGGTTTTCCTCGCTAATGTGGATGCCGCTGAGCTGCTCATAGTAGTCCAGGATCTTGCGTGGCTCCCACAGTGCACCGACGCCGCGCCGCAGCGCCCAGTCCCAGTCCTTGGCCGGGTCGCCGATGCTGCACAGCTCCCAGTCGCTCATGCCCTGGATCTTGCCGTCCTTGTAGACCTCATTGCCGATACCGATATCCCCCTTGAGAAGGCAGATGCGGCCCACCTTCTTGGGCTTGTTGGCCTTGAGCCAGGTCAGAGCCTCGGTCATGGTGGGGAAAGGCATGTAGTGCAGCTTACGCCAGAAGCCCAGCCAGCGCTCGATGTGCTGCGTGAAGCAGTCCTCATCGTCGACGGGCTCAGGCAGGAAGTCGGCGAAGCCCAGCTTCTTCCAGTCGGCCATGTGGAACTTGGCCACGTTCTCGGCGAAGTCCTTGGCCACCGAGATGCGCAGATCCTCGTTGCCCTGGTCGTGCAGCCCCGGTATGACGGCGTTGCCGTCGAGTTGCTCCCGCACGTAGAACTCGCAGCCGTCGAACCAGCGCACGTACTCGTGCTCGAACCACAGTCCCTTGGCGATAGGGAGGATGTTGTTGTCACCCAGGATCTTGTGGCACATGAACTCGTTCCAGAGGGGAGTGGGGCAGCTTGCGCCGCCGGGGTGCATGCGGCGGAAGACGAAGCCGCGCTCGGCCCGCGCACCGTCCTCGACCCACTCGGCATTGACGAGCCACGTCTGCCGCGATACGCCGCCGGAGATGCGCTGGTTGCGGATGATCTTGATGTCCTGGGCCCGTGGAACCTTATGCTGGAGATACCTGGCTACTTCCTGTGTGTCCATCCTCACCGTCCCTTTCTCAATGTTTGGCCTAGAACATGGCGCGCCATAGCCTGCTCATCGACTCGAAAAGAAACGCCTCCTGGGAGACGCCTTTGGTATCCAGCCGATGGCCCTCTTTTGATGTCTCAAGGTTGGCACACCTACCATTGTAACATCACGTGTATAACCGCCCACGCCGTTCTTGTCAATGGCACCCAAAGCAGACCAAGATTCCGATATAGGAAAGAATCTGCGATCTTGAAGCCGATATCCAGACCACGACCGCTAGGCATTCGATAGATATCAGAATTACATGGCGCAATCTGATGTGCTTCTCGAAAGTTATCGAAGATGCAGCATCCTATAATAAAACATCTATATTCAGCGATGATCTTGACAACGCAAATATGGTAAGCCTATAATCCGCCGCATCAGGGCCTTGCTACAGGCCCATTCGCGGTGCTTTTCGCCCCAGAAACCAAGAAAGGATGAGGGCGCAATGCGGCTGGAAGACCGAGTGGCGATCGTGACGGGCGGGGGGAGCGGTATCGGCAAAGCCATCAGCCTTGGGTTGGCGAAGGAAGGCGCCCACGTTGTCGTGGCCGCTCGCCGGGCTGAGCCACTGGAGGAAACGGCCCAAGAGATAAGGGCCATGGGGCGACGGGCCCTCGCCGTACCCACCGACATCACTGAGACCTACCAGGTTGAGGCGATGGTGGAAAAGACGCTCCAGGAGCTCGGCAAGATCGATATCCTCATCAACAACGCTGCGCTCCACATCCCGGCATCGTTCCTCGATATAACGGAGGACGACTGGTTCCAGTCGATGAACGTCATGATCCACGGCGTCTTCCGCTGCACCAAGGCGGTAACGCGCCACATGATCCCCCGCCGCAGCGGCGTCATCGTCAACGTGCTCTGCCCGCACATGGAGTTGGGCATGCCGTGGGTGCACCTGGGGACCGCCAAGAGCTTCCAGATCCGCTGGACGACCGGCCTCGCCGGCGAGCTCTCGCCCTTCGGCATCCGCGTCAACGGCGTCTGCCCGGGCCTGGTCCCCACCGAAGGCATGCTGGCCGCGACAGACCCCCAGGCCTTCAAGGAGCTCTGCGAAGTGGAAGGAATGCTGGGCAGGACATGCACTGCTGAGGACGTGGCTTCCGCCGTCAACTTCATCGTGTCCGACGAAGCATCCTACATGACGGCCCAGGTGCTTTATATCGATGGTGGGCTGACCAGCCTCGCCCAATGGACGCGGCGTCCGCCCGTGCGTGTTTGACCGGCCCACGCCCTCAGACCCCCTCAACACTAAGAGGATGGAGACTGCCAGATGATCGAGCAGGACGAGTATCTGCATAGCGCCGAGGTCTTGCGGGGAGGACGCCCCCTTCCCGGCTCGGAGCGCTTCTTCAACGACAGGATGTGCCTCACGATCCTCGATCCCCAGGCCAACGTCTTCGGCATAAACCACATCCAGGTCAGCACCAATAGAGGCTTCGCCCGCTTTCGCTCCGTCTACTCCGTCGACGGTGCCGAGCTATCGTACGCCAACAAACGCCCCTTCTCCGGCGAACTCGCCGCCAAGAGTCTAAGTGATGGCTCCATGACCTACGAGGTGGTTGAGCCGCTGAAGAAGGTGCGCGTCGCCTTCGACGGCCCACAGTACGCTTTCGACCTGACCTACGAGGCCCGCTTCCCCGCCTTCGACTACGACGACTGCCTGGACGGGCATCCCCTCGGCGGCGTGCAGACCACGCGTGGCCACTATGAGCAGGCGGTGACCTGCCGTGGCGAGTTCGAGGTACGCGCGGGGCCAAAGAAGGGCGAGCGCCGCTCCATCAACGGCCTCGCCAACCGCAGCCACACCTGGGACTTCCGCTTAGGCGACCCGAAGGTATGGGAGTTGGCCCCCGGCGAGTGCCAGTGGCCCACCATCTACCTGCCCACACGCCACTTCGGCCTCTACGTCGGCGGCGGCAAGGGTGCCCAGTCGGGCAGGCTCCACGAAGGCGGATACATCACCTCGTTCAAGGGCCGCCGCAGCATCTACCGGATAAAGATCAGGCCGCAGGCGGCGGAAGAAAGGGCTCTCTCCGGCTTCGAGTGTCAGCTCAAGCTGCTGACGCGCGAGGTCTTCAACGTCCGCTCCACGAAGAAGCATGCGTCGCTGCATCTCCCCATGTTCGGCGAGGACGACGCCAA
>JACQUE010000060.1 GCA_016210425.1 Chloroflexota bacterium
GGGTCCTCTGGCGGCGCCACACTAAGACCTTTCGCGTTGTCTCTAACGTCTTCATCGCGGGCGGCGCGATACTTTCAAGCACGACCGGCCTCAGCCGGATCGGCATCGCAGGCGGCCTTTACCTGGGCCTCTTCCTCGGTGTCATCCTTATTTTCATCGGCTTCCTCATTAGCATCGAGGTCTTTGAGCAGTTTCGCGTCCCCTTCACCAATGTCGTCCTGAGGGCTAGGCAGCAGGGAGAGCGAGCGCCATAGATGGCCAGAACTAGCCAGCCAGACAAGCCGACGCGGTGGCTCTCGCTAAAGGGCGCGTGCGATCAGCTCGGCGTGAGCGAGACCACTTTGCGGCACTGGGCCGACAAGGGCCAGATCGCCAGCTTCCGTACGCCCGGCGGTCACCGCCGCTTCGACACAGAAGATGTGGCCCGCCTCGTCGAGCGCGGCGGCAAAGCGACCAAGGATCATGCGGCCGATAGGCTCGGCGCGGTGGCACTGCCCGGAATCCGGCGCAGGCTTCACCAGCGGAGTATGGCTTCCGATAGCTGGTACCGGCAGTTTGACGAGCACGACAAGGCCAGGATGCGCCAGATGGGACGCCGCCTGCTGGACCTCATCGACGACTACGTGGCGCGCCCGCGCAACCGCCAGCAGCTCCTGAGGGAGAGCCGCCTCCTCGGTGAGGAGTATGGTGTCGAGGCGGCGAGGAGCGGGATGCCGGTGCATGATATCCTCGGCGCTTTCGGCTTCTTTCGCCGCGCTCTTGAGGAGACAGCGCAGCGCGAGGCAGCCCGAAAGAACCTCTCCATAGACGAGGCGGTGGCCATCTGGCGCCAGATGGGCATGTTGGTTGACGAGGCGCTGCTGGCTGCGACGGAGGCCTTCGAGCGGGCCGCGGCAGCCAGCGATGAGCGCGGTGGGAAGCAGTAAGCGATGTCATACTACCCTGTCTTCCTGGAAATGGCTGGCCGCTCCTCGATAGTTATAGGAGGCGGCGCTGTGGCCGAGCGTAAGGTGCGCCAACTGCTGGAGTGCGGGGCCACCGTCACTGTGGTAGCCAAGGACGTTTCGGCTTCCCTCAATGAGATGGCCAATGACGGCAGAATCAGCCTGATATGCCGACGATACGAGAAGGGGGATCTGTCTGGAGCCTTCCTAGCAATCGCTGCGACAGACGACAGGGAGGTCAATGAGGGCGTCGCCGGCGAGGCGCGAGAGCAAGGCATCCTCGTTAACATCGCTGATGCTCCTGACATGTGCGACTTCATCGCGCCAGCGGTCATACGCCGTGGCGACCTTGTCGTGGCGATAAGCACGGGCGGGCTGAGCCCGGCCCTGGCACGGCGCGTGCGTGAGGAACTGGAGACCATGCTGGGCCCTGAGTATGAGCAGTTGGCGCTGCTTCTGGGTGTGGTGCGCAGGGAGCTGCGGCAGCAGGGTGTGGCGGTGGAAAGCGACCGCTGGCAAAAAGCGGTCGATAGCGACCTGAGGGCGCTCCTTAGGCGTGGAGATCTGGCAGCGGCAAAGGAGATGCTCCTGGCGAGGCTAGTTGGTGTGGCCTCGACCGGATAGGTCTATAAGCTAAGGGGGGTTAAGTGATAATAGTCGCTGTGGGCTTGAGCCATAGGACTGCGCCGGTGGAGGTGCGGGAGAAGGTAGCCATCGGGGAGGCGGAGCTTCCGGCGGCGCTGGAGCAGCTCAAGAAGGAGCTGGGGCACGGGCTTATCCTTTCCACATGCAATCGCACGGAGATTTATACCCTGGCCGGCCACCTATCATCCGGTGCCCGGATGGCTGCTCACTTCCTGGCCGAGCAACACCATATCTTTCCGGAGACGTTGTCGTCGCATCTCTACAGCTTCGGGCACGAAGAGGCGTCTCGCCATCTCTTCCGCGTCACCGCTGGTCTGGAGTCGATGATTCTGGGTGAGACAGAGATCCTGGGTCAGGTACGGCGGGCTATGGAGGTGGCGGAAGAGGCAGGAACTCTTAACCTACCCCTCTTAAACCTGTTTCAGCAGGCCATCCGCGTAGGACGGAGAGGCCGTGCGGAGACGGCCATAGCGCAGAACGCCGTCTCGGTGAGCTCAGCAGCCGTTGAACTTGCCAAGGGTGTACTGGGTGACTTGGGGCAGCGGACCGTGCTGGTGGTCGGCGCCGGCGAGGCCGGCAAGCTGGCGACGATGGCCCTTTCAGCTCGGGGCGCCGGCCGCATCCTGGTGACCAACCGCTCGCCACAGAAGGCGCGGGAGCTGGCGGCAACCCTCGGGGGCACGACGGTTCCCTTCAGCAAGCTTGGTGAGGTCTTGCGCGATGTCGATATCGTCGTTAGTGCTACCAGTTCGCCTGGCTTCGTGCTGGGGCCGGCCAAGGTGAAGCACGCTATGGAGCAGCGGGAGAGCAAGCAACTGTGCCTCATCGATATCGCTGTGCCCAGGGACATCGATCCCGGGGTGAAGGAGATCAAGGGCGTTCACCTATATGATATCGATGATCTGGAGTCTGTCTCGGAGGCTGGCCTGCGTGAGCGGGCTCAGGAGGCTTCGAAGGTCGAGGCCATCGTTGAGGCCGAAGTGGCCAAGTTCATGCGCTGGTGGCACGAGCTGGACGTAGTGCCGGTGGTACGGGCTCTTCGCAACGAGGCGGAGGCGATCCGGGAGCGGGAGTATGAGCGAACGATGCGACAGCTCCACCACCTTGGCGCCGATGACCTCGAACGCATCGAAATCATGACTAAGGCCATCGTGAATAAGGTCCTGCATCATCCGGTCACCCTCCTTAAGGAGCGAGGCAATGGGCACGGCTATGCCGACATGGTGCGGGAGCTGTTCCAGCTCGGCAAGATCGAAGAGCATCCGGGCTACCAGCGGCTTGCCTCTCCGTCTGAGAATGGGCGGGGTGGTCACGGCTAGGTAAGGGCTTATTCCTCAGACAGTTTCACCTAGAAGGATTGCTGAAGGGGGTTATTTTGCCTGAAAAGATGCCCCTCCGGGTTGGCTCGCGGGGTAGCAGCCTCGCCCGGAGGCAGGTAGAGATTGTGGTAGATGAGTTGCGGCAGCATCACCCGCAGCAGGAGTTTGAGCTAAGGACTCTGGTAACGGAAGGCGACAGGCGCAGAGACGCGCGTTTCGCCGATTTCAGTGGTAGAGGCGTCTTCGTTCGGGAGCTGGAGGAAGCGCTCTTGCGGCGTGAGGTGGACATCGCAGTGCACAGCCTGAAGGACATGCCCAGTGATCTGAC
>JACQUE010000061.1 GCA_016210425.1 Chloroflexota bacterium
CCCCCGATCTTCTCCACCACCTCACGCTTCATGAGGAGACAGAAGCCTACGGCGCGATTGGTAGCGAAGCCCTTGCCGGCATTCGCCTCGGCGAAGCGACGGGCGAAGGCCTGCATCTCTGACATATCCTCCCCATAGGGCACCTGCTGCACCCGCTGCGGCCCGACGACGTAGTTGGTCATCGGCCCCACGATCCCGATGCGAGGGTCGGTTTCAAGCCAGCGGATCATCTTCGTCAGCCAGCCCTCCGTGACGATGACGTCATTGTTCAGCAGCAGGACGTACCGTCCTCTGGCGTGGGCTATGCCCTGATTGCAACCCGCAGCGAAGCCCCGGTTGCTGTCGTTGGCGATGACGACGGCGCCGGGCAGAGATCTCAGATAATCCAGGGTTCCATCGGAGGAGGCATTGTCTACAAAGACCAGCTCGTGCCGCTCCGGAGTGTACCTCTCGATGCTCTCCACACAGAGCCGCGTGTAGGGCAGCTCATTGTGGGTGAGGATCACGATGCTGACCAGGGGCGGCGCCTTTAGCAGGCGCTCCAAGTCGGCCAGGTTATCGCGAGCGGCCTCATCGTTTGGGTCTAGGCCCACTGCCGTCGCGAAGAGCTCCCCCGCCTCGGCGTGGCGGCCACGGACGAAGGCGATGGTGCCCAGATTGTTATAGGTGACCGAGTAGTCGGGGCGCAGGCGCAGCGCCTCATGGAGATCCCGCGTCGCTTCGTCCAGCCGCCCCTCCAGGATCAGGCGCTCCGCCCGCGCGTTCCGCCC
Organism: Chloroflexota bacterium; assembly: GCA_016210425.1. Taxonomy (GTDB): domain Bacteria; phylum Chloroflexota; class Dehalococcoidia; order JACQUE01; family JACQUE01; genus JACQUE01. Next base: position 771 of record JACQUE010000061.1, read on the forward strand.
TTCGGGAGTATCGTCCTCGCCCCTGCCACTCCACCGCTGCCCCCTGCAGATAGCGATGGCGTATTCGCCGGTGAAGGTGGGGGCAGAAAGGGGCGAAACGGGCGTCACGAAAAACTCGGAGCCGCGCTGGTAGTAGAGAGTGACCTCGTTGAAATAGCCGCGTAGGAGCGGACCGAATGTCTCGCGCTGGTAGTAGGCCAAGTGGAAGGGGTTTCCGACGGCACCGCCCAGGGGGGTGGAAACTATGAACTCGCCGCTCTCCTTGAGCACACGGCATACCTCACCAAGGAAAGCGTCTGCCTCACGGATATGCTCAATTGTCTCAAAGCTCACGACCACATCGAAAGAGCGGCTGGCCAGCGCCAGGTAGCGGATATCCATGGTGGAGAAGGCGACGTTGGGGGATCTGTAGTGCTGGCCGGCGTAGAGCACGGACTCCGGCGATACGTCTACGCCCTGGACAAAAGTGGCCTTCTCCGCAAGCAGGCGCGACCCGTAACCTGTGCCGCAGGCCGCATCCAGCACACGCCTGCCCTCGACCTTCGCCAAGGCAAAGCGGTAGCGTGCCCAATGCTCGCGCATGACCTCCTGGTCCATGTTCGGCGCCAGGGGGACCGCCCTCTCACCGGTGAAGTAGCCAACCCCGGCCTGCTCCTGAGCCAGCCCGCCGTGAATCGCTGGCGCCCCTGGCGACACCAGGTCCCAGCCCGCGGCCTTACAGGCCCGCAGCAAGAAGATGTAAGAATCGGTGAGATGCTCGAAGTCCTTGCTCAGCAAGCCCAGCGGCTTCAAGGCCTGGATGATCTGCTCAAACCGCTCGGAGCGCTCGCCCAGCTTGTGGCCACGGAACTCCTGCGTCACAAAGCCGGTGGCTGCAAGCATACGCGCTATCTCGAAGGCTGTGAAGAAGCGGTAGTGGGTGGCGTCTAGCTGGCCTTCGGGCTGGTAGGTCCAAAAGCCCTGGAGCAGGTTTTCGATGACCGTGTGATGCTGGACGTTGGGCAGCAGGCAGACGATGCAGCCGTCATCGGATAGGGCACGGCGGTGCCGGCTCAGGATATGCCAAGGATCTCGCAGGTGTTCCAGCACGCCGCTGTAGATGATGCAGTCGAAGTAGCCATCCGGGCAGACCAGATCCACATCCTCAATGTCAGCTACATAGACCTGGTCCAGGTGCAGTCGGGCTTCAGCCGCCGCCTCCTCCGATACCTCGATCCCTATGACCTCGGCGACGCCATCGCTCTTTAGCCGCGCCCCCAACTTGCCAGTGCCGCAGCCTACATCCAGGACACGCCGCACCCCTTTCGGAATCAGGTTATAGATTAGATCCGGCTCTTGATCATCGTAATAAGCTGTGCTCCTCACGGGGATAATGGAGACTTTCCTATCTTCAATGGGAATTGTACAAGGCGTAACACCCTGAAAGCCCCCTAGCCTGGTGCCGGCCCCGTTTCTTTGCGATGTTTGGGCGCTCATTCCTACTCCTGCTTCCACTTACAAAGGGTTATCTTGGATCAAATGTAGCTCCCGGCTATCTGCCCCTGCCAGGGCACACACTCCCCTCCCCGGCGTCATTGGTACGCCCCGCTAAGGAAGTTCGTCTGCTAAGTAGCCGACTCTAATGCCGGGGTAGAAAGGACAGCAGGTGGGATGCTATGATGATGGGCGTCTGAAAGGAGCTTGGAGCGCATATGGAAAAGGCTGCTTCAGCACTAATATTGGCCGGCGGCCACAGCACGAGGATGGGCAAGCCGAAGGCCTTCGTGTACCTCGGCGGGCAGACCCTGATCGAAAGGGTCATCACCTCCCTGCGCCCGCTCTTCAAGGACATCTACGTAGTGGCCCGCTCCCCTGAGCCGTTTCGCGGGCTGGGGCTAGATATCGTCGTTGACATCCTGCGAGAGCGTGGCCCGGCAGGCGGCATTCACGCCGGTCTCTCCCACAGTCGGACCGAGTGGAACTTCGTGGTGGCTTGCGACATGCCTTTCATCAACCGAGAGCTGGTCGCCTACATGGCGCAGAAGCTGAACGGCTGCGACATCCTGCTGCCTCGCCTCGGAGGCCGCATCGAGCCGCTGCACGGCTTCTACTCGCGGCGTGTGCTCTCGACAGTGGAGAGGATGCTGCAGCAAGGGAAAGGCTCGGTCAAGGAACTGGTCGCGCGATGTAAGACGAAGTACATTGAGGAAGAGGAGATAAGGCGACTCGATCCGGCTGCCCTGTCCATCTGGAGCCTCAACACCCCGGAGGCCCTGGAGGCCGCCCGCCGCCTAATAACCTCCTCCGCCCATGAGGCTCGCGAGTGAGCAGGGTACGGAAGGGGAGAGCTCTGCCCTCATGTTCCCTTGCGGGGGCACTATAAAGGATGAAAACGGCCATCAACTGTCACCCCGAGCGACAGCGAGGGGTCTTGCTTCAAGAGGCAAGATTCCTCGCCTGGCGGCTCGGAATGACCCCCTATCTGTCACCCTTGCCGCAGGCGAAGGGTCTCTTGTTCCGGACGCGAGAAGAGATTCTTCGCTGCGCTCAGAATGACACGAGGTCTACCTTGGCAACCCCAGTCCCCTGTTAGCCAGCACCATCTTCAGGATCTCGATGGTGCCGTGGGCGTGGGTCTCGAAGCCACGCATGCGGTAGAAGCGCTCGGCCCAGCCGGCGAGAGGCGCCCACTTGCTGCCGGCGCTAAGGACGCCCATAGGTCCCATGATCTCCGTGACGGCCTGGGCGAAGCGCGGATTCCACTCCTTGCGCAGGATCGCCGGCATCGAGGCC
>JACQUE010000062.1 GCA_016210425.1 Chloroflexota bacterium
ATTGAAGAACACCCCAACCCCCAAGGAGGCAATGGATTTGAATCAGGGAGTGTCCCCCTGATCCACCACTAAAGGGGCTGTGCCCCTCTGGACACCCCTTTTTCAACAGCCTCTTTTTCTCCCCTCTGGCGATTTCCGATCCCCTCCTCCGCCATTTTCTCCAGCTAGTCTGGATTTGTTTCAGCAAATGTAGGACAATGAAAGGAAGAATCGAACGCTTGAGCAGGAGAGCTTAAATGGCTCTGTTCCTAAAGGAAAGCGATGTCAGGTATCTCCTTTCCATGGAAGACGCTATCCAAGCCGTGGAAGAGGCGATGCGCGATCAGGCCCGGGGCCTGGCAGCCAACGAGCCCCGTCGCCGGGTGCATACCTCCGGCACCAGCCTGCATATGATGCCTGCCGCCGAGCCCGAAGCGGGCGTCATGGGCTTCAAAACCTATGCCGTCGCTGGCGGCAAGGCAACCGTCTATGTCTTCATCTTCAGCACGGAGACCAGTGAACTGCTGGCCATAATGGAGGGCTCCAGGCTGGGGCAGATGCGGACAGGAGCGGCCAGCGGCGTGGCGACGAAGTATATGGCCCGAGAGGATGCCCACCGCGTGGGGATCGTCGGGACGGGATACCAGGCCAGGACCCAACTAGCGGCGGTCTGTGCAGTGCGCACCATTCGCCAGGTGAAGGCTTACGGCAGAGACAGGGAACGGCGCGAGGCCTTTTGCGCCGAGACGGGCGAGTACCTGGGCGTTGAGGCGGTGCCGGCTGCGAGCGCCGAAGAGGCAGTGGCCGACGCGGATATCATCATCACCTCTACCACAGCCCGCGAGCCTGTCCTCTTCGGCGATTGGCTCAGGCCAGGAATGCATCTCAACATTATCGGCTCCAACTCCCTGCTTAAGCGTGAGATCGATGACGGAGTGATAAGAAAAAGCGACATCGTGGTGGTGGACTCGCGGGAGCAGACCCGCATCGAGTCCGGCGACCTGCTCTCGCCTCTTGAGAAAGGCATCATCCATTGGGAGCAACTCCGTGAGCTGAGCGACGTTGTGGCGGGCCTTACGCCGGGGCGAATGGCGCCCAGCGATATCACGATGTTCAAATCGCACGGCATAGCTCTTTGGGACATGGCTGCTGCCGCCCGCGTCTTGGCCCTCGCCAAGGAGCGGGGCATCGGCGAGGCCCTGCCGATGTGAGCCCCCGGAAAGGAGCAGTTCGATGCGCGCGGCGGATCTTCTGGTGAAGTGTCTTGAGAATGAGGGCGTAAAGTACGTCTTCGGAGTGCCCGGCGAAGAGGTCCTCGACCTCATCGACGCTCTTTCGCAGTCCAGCATCCGGTTCATCGTTACCCACCATGAGCAGGGGGCCGCCTTCATGGCCGACGCCTACGGCCGCCTTACCGGCCACGCCGGCGTCTGCATCGCCACCCTCGGCCCGGGCGCCACCAACCTGACCACCGGCATCGCCGACGCCACCCTGGACTTCGCTCCCCTGGTAGCCATCACCGGTCAGACGAACCTCGACCGCATCCATAAGGAGTCGCACCAGTTCGTCGATGTGCTGACCATACTGAAGGCTGTGACCATCTGGAACACCCGCATAACGCGCCCTGATGTTATCCCGGAGATCGTGCGCAAGGCATTCAAGCTGGCCGAGGAGGAGAAGCCGGGCGCGGTGCACATCGAGTTGACGCAGGACGTAGCGGCGATGCCGGCGAGCGGCGAGCCCCTGAAGCCCTATCGTGCGCGGCGCAGCTCGCCCGACCGGCAGGCCCTGCAGACCGCCGCCAATATCATCGCCGGCGCCAAGTCGCCCCTGATCCTGGCGGGAGGCAGCGCGGTGCGGCGGCCCGAGGCGGCAAAGGAGCTGCGGCGCTTCGCCCGACGCTTCCACATGCCCGTCACACACACCTTCATGGGCAAGGGCGCCATGGCCGAGGATGATCCCCTCGCCATGCTCCCTCTCGGTATGCCCGGGGGCGGCGACCTCTGCGCCAGCGGCATGTGCCACGCCGACCTGGTCATCGCCATCGGCTATGACCAGGTGGAGTATCACCCCAACCGGTGGAACGCCGATCTGGACAAGAGGATCATCCACATTGGGTACACGTCCAGCGAGGTGGACCGCTATTACCGCCCTGAGGTCGAGGTGGTGGGCGACATCAGGGAAACAATGGCCCTCCTATCGGATATCGTGACCTACCAGGCCTCCGGGGAGGAGATGGAGAACATCAAGACGCTTTCGCGCCTCGCAAGAGCGGAGCGGGAGTACGGGAGCACCGACGGCCATTTCCCAGTGCGACCACAGCACCTTGTGAAGGCGCTCCGCGACGCGCTGGGGCCCGAGGACATCCTGGTGAGCGACGTGGGCGCCCACAAGGTGTGGCTGGCGCGTTTCTATCCGGCCTACGAGCCCAACACCGTCCTCATCTCCAACGGCTACGCCGCCATGGGCTTCGGACTGCCCGCTGCCATCGCCGCCAAGCTTGTCTACCCGGAGAGGAAGGTGATGGCAGTCTCCGGGGATGGTGGCTTCGCCATGGTGTCAGCAGAGCTCGAGACGGCAGCTCGCCTGCACCTGCCCATAGTCAACGTTATCTGGGTTGATGGTGGCTATGGACTCATTAAGTGGAAGCAAGAGGTAGAGGGGCGCCGCGTCACCGGCGTCGATTTCGGTAACCCCGACTTCGTCCGCCTTGCTGAGGCTTATGGTGCCGCCGGCTACGCCATCTCCAATCCGGATGACCTGCCCCACGTCCTTGCCGAGGCCCTTGAACTGGATAGACCCAGCATCGTAGCTGTCCCTGTTGACTACCGCGAGAACCTCAAGATGAGCCGGCGCCTCACCGAGATGCCATGCCCGGTCACCCGCACTACCTCCCATAAAAGCAAATAGCAGAGTGGGCAGGGGGTAGAAACAATGAAGATAATGACAGAAAGAGCGC
>JACQUE010000001.1 GCA_016210425.1 Chloroflexota bacterium
CAGGAGGAGACTCTTGGCCCCTAGCCTTTTCTGCTATAATTGGGGCGTCTGCGCCCGCACTATCGACTCACTATGCAAAAGGGGTATGCTATATTTGGAAGCGAGCGCGGCCCTACGGAGGTGTAGGATAGACTTCAGCACAGCGGAACTACAGCAGGTCCTGCGCACGATGCTCCTCATCAGGCTATTTGAGGAGAGACTGGTGACGGAGGTGCAGGCGGGGAACATCCCCGGCATGCTGCACCTGGCTGTCGGCCAGGAGGCGGCAGCGGCCGGCGTCTGCGCCGCGCTGAAGCCGGAGGATTACGTGGTGACGACGCACCGGGGGCACGGGCACGTGCTGGCGCGGGGCGCCGAGCCCTGGCGCGTGATGGCCGAGATCTTCGGACGCAGCGGGGGGACCTGCGGCGGCAGAGGCGGCTCGATGCACGTCGCCGACTTCTCCGTGGGCGTCATCTGCGCCGATGCCATCGTCGGGGGCTGCCTGCCCATCGCGACCGGTGCAGCCCTGGGCGCCAAGATGCGCGGCGAAGGGCGCGTTACGGCATGTTTCTTTGGGGATGGCGCCTCCAACCAGGGTCCCTTCCACGAATCCCTGAATCTTGCTTCCCTCTGGGCGCTGCCCATCGTGTACGTCTGCGAGAACAATCTCTACGGCGCCTCCTCTCCGGCACGAGAGACGCTCTCGGTGCAGGACGTAGCTGTCAGGGCCGTCGGCTACGGCATCGCCGGGGAGGTCGTCGACGGCAACGACGTTATGGCCGTGGCGGAAGCAGCGGCGAGGGCTGTCGAGAAGGCCCGCTCCGGACAGGGTCCCACCCTCCTTGAGTGTAAGACCTACCGCTTCCGCAGCCACATGGAGGGCCGCACCCCGGCCAGCGACCCCTACCGTCCGGAGGCGGAGGTGGCGGCCTGGCGCGAGCGCTGCCCCATCGATCTGCTGCAAGGAAGGCTCCTGGCTCAGGGGGCCGTGAGTAGACAGGAACTGGAGCAGATGCGGGCGCAGGTGGCGACAGAGGTCGAGGAGGCTGCCCGCAAAGCCCTCGAAAGCGATTATCCCTCACCCGCCGATGCCTTGCTCCATGTTTACGCTGGCGAGGGGCCACCGGAATGAGGGAAATCACCTTCGCCGAGGCGGTCCTCGAGGCGATCCAGGAGGAGATGCGGCACGACAGCCGCGTCTTCTACATGGGCATCGATGTCTCGCCGCCAGGCGTCGGAGCCACCGGGCGGCTGCGCCAGGAGTTCGGCGACGCCAGGGTGCGCCTCACGCCGATAACGGAGGCCACCAACTCGGGCGTGGCTATTGGCGCGGCAGCCGCCGGCATGCGCCCTATCGTCAACCTCCTGATCTGCAACTTCGGTTTCGTGGCCTTCGATCAGATCGCCAACCACGCCGCCAACTTCCACTACATGTACGGCGGCCAGGCGTCCCTGCCCATCGTCTACCGGCAGAGCTTCGGGGCCGGGCGGGCGGGGGCGGCCCAACACTCATCCAGCGTTTACCCCTCCTACCTGAGCGTGCCGGGCCTCAAGATCGCCCTGCCCTCCACGCCCTACGACGCCAAGGGCCTTATGAAGAGCGCCATCCGCGACGACAACCCGGTCCTCTTCTTCGAGGATGGGGCGCTTGGCGGGAGCACAGGGCCCGTGCCGGAAGAGGAGTACCTTGTGCCCCTCGGACGGGCTGAGGTAAAGCGCCAGGGGACGGATATAACCGTCGTGGCTCTGGGCTCGATGGTGCGGCTGGCACTGGAGGCTGCCGAGGATCTGGCGAGCGATGGCATCCAGGCCGAGGTCCTCGATCCGCGTACTCTGGTCCCCTTCGACGATGGGGCCCTCTGCCGCTCCGTCGGTAAGACGGGATGTCTCGTGATAGTGGACCAGTCGAGCCGCACGGCAGGCGCGGCGGCGGAGGTCGCCGCTAGAGTATGTGAGGATCCTCAAGCATTCGCGGCGCTGAGGGCACCTGTCGCCCGCGTCTGCTGCGAGGACGTCCCCATCCCCTTCAGCCCCCCGTTGGAGCGATACGTCATCCCCAGTAAGGAGAAGCTGCGGGCCGCCATCCTGCGGACGGTCCAGCGCTCCCCTGCCTAAGGAATGCAGGCATCATGATTTTCTTTCGTAGAAAGGACGCGAGAAACGGTATGCAAGACCGGGTCGCCATCTTTATTGACGGCAGCAACCTCTACCATGCGCTGAAAGACAACTATGGGCGCGCCGACCTCAACTTCGCCGAGTTCGTGCGCAAGCTGGTGGGCGATAGACGCCTCTTCAGGACCTACTACTACAACATCCTGCAAGACCCGGAGCGCAACCCCGATGGCTACAAGGAGCAGCACGATTTCCTTGAGACACTGCGCGCGACTCCCTACCTTGAGGTGCGCCTGGGGACGACGAAGTTCCAGCAGGGCGTGCCCGTAGAGAAGGGCGTCGACATAACGCTGGCCACCGACATGCTCCAATACGGGTGGAACAACCTCTACGATGTGGCCATCCTGGTGAGCGGCGATGGAGACTTCGCCTACGCTCTTCAAACTGTCAAGAACATGGGCAAGCACGCTGAGGTGGCCTACTTCGAGAGGAATGTCTCCAAGGACCTCCTGGACATCGCCGACGACCGCCAGTTGCTCAACAAAGCGTTCCTGGAGAGCCTGTGGAGGCAAAAGCGGAGCACCACGCGGCGGCGGCGGGCCAAGCGCCCGACAGGGCAGCCTCAGCAGCAGAGCCAAGTTGCCGGCGAGGGCAACTCCGGCCCAAACGCCAACCAGGGTGGCTAATTCCGAATAGCAGGGGCCTTGGGAAGACTGGGGAGGGATTTTTCACGTCCCATTGAAGGCATTGCCACGAAGGACGGAAATGCCTATCCTCTGTCACCTGCTTTAGAATTCGAAAGTGCCAGGATGGCGCCGCTCGATGGTGTACGCGAAGAACGACAAGATCGTCGTGGCACCGGCTCCTGCACCGAGCCAGGACTTCCAGTCCAACGACATGGGATCTCTCAGGAACTGATCCACAGATGACCTCCAGGCAAGGGTCTAACGTCCGCGATGAGCTGCGGCGCGGGGGCGCGGTCGGCTCCATCGCGTTGTTCGACGGCTCAACTACCTTGCTGTTTTGACGACGGGCCTTGCATGACTGACGCCGATCAGTCCGTCGATCGAAAGGTCTTCGTCCAACTCCGGCCAGTGAATTCCATAGCCTGATGGCGAAATGACAAAATGTCGTTTCTGCTCTGGGGAAGCGTTGGCGAGTTTCTTGGAGTGCTCTGAGATGTCGATTTCGTACTCGCGTCCATCGACCAACAGGCGCATTCTCTTGCCGTAGAACGAGACTTTGCGTACATCGTGTGCCTTATCCATCTTTCATCTCCTGCCATCTCTCCCATTCAGCGACAATGTAGTCGAAGTGCTCGAAGATAATCCGTCTTACAGTCCTCTTGTCGACAGGGCTCAAATTGTAGCTGTGGGCTTCAGTGACTTCGAAAGGTTCTACGTGCAGCCAGTACTTTGCTTCGGCGAGCAGTTAGGCTAGAGCGCATCAGGGCAGTGATAGCATTTCACCTTCGGCCACGGTCCGCGTAGCCCGTTGGCCCCTATACGAGAACACGACCGTTAACTCCTTGCGCGTCCCTGGTAGGGGATCGCCGGCA
>JACQUE010000063.1 GCA_016210425.1 Chloroflexota bacterium
CAACAGCAGCGACAGCCGCATGTGGGGCCTAGTACCCCGCAGCTACATCGTCGGCAAAGCCTGGCTGCGTTACTGGCCCTTTCGCGATTGGGGCTTTATAAAGGACTATCCGCTATCCTCCGGACTAGGCACAGAATAAGCGGCCGCTTGGAGCGGCAGTTATAAGCAAACGGAAATCCCTATGTCAGACGACGTAAGCCGCATCTTTATCGAGGCCAAGGCCCTCCTGGAGGGCCATTTTCTTTTGACGTCGGGCCGCCACGGAGGACAGTACCTGGAGAAGTTCCAGGTGCTCCAGAACCCATCCGCCACGGAGCGCCTCTGCCGGATGATCGCCGACCGCTTTCGGGACGAACGGCCCTCCGTAGTCGTGGGACCCACCACGGGTGGCATAATAGTGGCCTACGAGGTCGCTCGACAGTTGGGCCTGCGCGGTATCTTCGCCGAGTCCGATGGGCCAGGGCGCACACTCAAGCGTGGCTTCCGGATCGAGCCGGGCGAGCGGACGCTAGTCGTCGACGACGTCCTCACCACCGGCGGCTCCATCCATGAGGTGCTGGCCGTGGTGCAGCAGCACGGAGGCATCCCGGTGGGCATCGGGGTGCTGGTGGACCGCTCCCAGGGCAAGGTGGACTTTGGAGTACCTCTCTACGGCTGCTATACGCTGAACGTACCCAGCTACGAGGCGGAAGCCTGTCCGTTATGTAAACAAGGGGTGCCGCTGGTGACGCCCCACTAGACCTAGAAGATACGCCAACAAAAGGCCCACCCAGGTCTGACGGGTGGGCCTTTTAGACAAAGCGGACGGGACGAAGCCGCTCTCAAGCAGCAAATCTCTCTTCTGTTATCCCCAACTGGCTCATCATGGTGGCCATGTCGTAATAGGTGTGCCCGGCCACGATCTTACCGTCCTTGAACTGGAGTAGGTCGCAGCAGCGTAGCTCGATCCAGCGGCCCGTGGGCGACACTCGACCGCCGTGGCCCATCAGCCATCCCCGTTGAGTGCCTCTAGCGTAGTACTCAACGGTCACCCAATCGTCGGCCTCCACCAGGTTCTTGACCTCCACCCTAAAGTCCGGGAAGGCCGCAATCCAGCGCTGGAGCAAGTCCATCATCCCAACCCGGCCGTGCATGATCATGCCACGAGGGACATCGACGAACTCCGCGTCCTCGGCGACCAGGCGAGCTGCGCACCTTAGGTCATGCCTGTTGAAGCAGCCGTACATCTCACGAGCGATTCTGCCCGTGTCCTCGTCGCCGTACTCCCCCATGATGCCTACCTGTCTCCCTTCCCAGAACTCGTACCAACGAGCCTCATCCGAGGGCTGAAACATCTCACCCGTCTCGAACTCAAGCATCGTCGATCACCTCCTCACCCGTCATTGCGCACCCCCCCGCTTCCACTTGTGAAAACGTTCCTACCCACGCTGATATTCCCCACGTTCTGCGGGCCGTGATGCGGTGAGCCACTATCCCGTGAAGCCGCGGAACTCTTATAGAAAAGAAAAGCCCACCCGGCCTGCGGCCTGGCGGGCTCCCTCTTCGCCCTAGGCAAGGCTTTAGGCGGCCAACTCCACCGGGCCCAAACCTAGCTGGTTCATCATCGTGGCCTTGTCGTAGTAGCTGCGGCAAATGGCAAGCTTGCCATCTCTGATCTGCAGCACGTCGCAGCAATGCAGTTCAAAGCGATGGCCCACAGGTGCGATCTGACGGCTTGGCCCCCTCAGCGCTCCCCGCTCAGTGCCCTCAGCATCGTACTCCACAGTCACCAAGTCACCGGCCACAGCCAGGTTCTTGATCTCGACGCTGTAGTCAGAGAAAGCGTCAAACCAGCGCTGGAAGTAATCAGCTATCCTTTGAGAGCCGCGCATCGTTATTCCACCGGCCACATCGACGAACTCCGCGCTCTCTGCAAGATGACGAGCGATACAGCCGACAGCGTGGCTGTTAATGCACTCGTACCATTCCCGGGCGACCCGGCCCTTCTCTTGCTCGCTGCTGTACTCGCCCGCGATGCCGGCCTGTCTACCCTCCCACAACTCGTACCAGTAATTCTCATCCACGAGAAAGGCCTCGCTGTTTTCAAATCTAGACATTGTAATTACCTCTCAAGGCGAAATAGCCTACTCAACTTTGCTCATTTGTAAAACGTTCCGAACAGCGACGTTATTCCCTGGTGACTGCAGGCTGCGACGCGGTGAGCAAGCTAGCCGTCCCTGCACCAACATGGTAGAAAGAAGCCCACCCGACCGTCGCGGTCGGGTGGGCGCTTGCCCGTGGCCAAGCCACACCTACGCGGCTAATCTCGACGGCATCAGGCCAAGCTGGTTCAATATGGTGACCATATCATAGTAGGTCCGTCCAGCTACGAGCTTGCCGTCCCTCACCTCCAGCACGTCGCAGAACTGTACTTCAACGCGCCGGCCGGTTGGTTGAATGATCTGTCCACCAGGTCCGTTCAGCACTCCACTCTGGGTGCCACGGCCGATGAACTCGATAATCACCTGGTTCCCGGCCTCGGCCACATTCCTGATTTCGATCTTGCCATCCGGGAAAGCTGTTAGCCAATTCTGTGAATTCTGCTTCCAGCCTTGTGGGCCCCGCAATCTTTGGCCCGACGGAACGTCCAACCATTCGGCGTTCCTATCGACGTCGGCGACGGCGGCATCGAGATCGCGGGTATTGAAACTCTCGTACATCCTCCGAGCGATCCTGCTATTGTCCTGCGCGGGCATGCTGACCTCCTCTTCTCCCAAATCACCCCCTATCAGCTCGGACATAACAACATTATAACATAACGTCAACGCAGTGCTGGGCGCAAAACGGAGCCCACCCAACCGTCGCGGTCGAGTGGGCTTTCCCGAAAGTGGCGCGTGATTTGGGCTACCGGCTTATGCGGCGCGGGCTTCCGGCATCAGGCCAAGCTGTCGCATGAATGTTGCCACGTCGTAGTAGGTGTGGATGCCCACGATCTTGCCCTCGCTGAGGCGGAGCACGTCACAGAAGTGCACCTCTACGTGCCGGCCCGTGGGCGGGACTTCCATGTTCGGACCCTTCAGGGTCCCGGTGTGAGTGCCCCGGCCTACGAACTCTACGATCACCCAATCCCCTGATGCGACGACGTTCTGGATGTCCACCTTGCTGTCAGGGAAGGCAGTACTCCAGCCCTCCATGAACTGCTCAAAGCCACGAGGACCCCGCAGGGTAACTCCCTGGGGGATGTCGACCAACTCCGCGTCCTCCGCTATTTGAGCCATCGCTTTGTTGAAGTTCCGCTCGTTGTAACCCTCGTAAGTTTGGCGAGCGATCTTCTCGTTGTCGTGCTTCCAAAACATGGCTTACTCCTTTATGTCCAAAACGGCGGCGGTTTCCTCGCTACGCCGCCCTCTCTTGCGACAAGAGCCCTAGCTGGCGCAGCATGGTAGCTCCGTCGTAGTACATGTGCCTTCTGTAGATCTTCCCGTCCTTGAAGTGGAAGACGTCACAGCCGCGCAGCTCGATGCGCTTGCCCGTCGGCGGTATCTGGCCACCTGGACCTGCCAACGGACCGCTATGAGTCCCCCGGGCAATAAACTCGACCACCAATCGGTCCCCAGTCTCGATCAAGTCCTGTATCTCCACACTGGAGTCAGGGAAAGCAGTGTGCCAATCCTGCATCCACGGCCGAGTGGCCTCCGCCCCTCGCATAAGCTGACCTTGCGAGACATCTAACACCTCAACGTCACGGTGTAGAAGCGCAAACGCGCGGTCCAATTCACCTTTGTTCACGTAATCGTACCACTCCCTAGCGATCTTGCCGTACTCTTCTCCAGCCATCGTGGCCTCTCCCCATCGCCGCCCGATAGGCGGCCCTACCTTTTGGCCCGAATATTGCGGGTTCCTAGGAATAATAACAATCTGCTAAGAGGGCCCTATTCCCCCTGTCAGGCGAAGGAGATGGGAACAAGGGGAGATAACGTCAACTGCGGGCAGCCACAGACAGGCAAGCCAGTCCAAGACAACCAGATCTTGGGCACGATTGGCTGGACGCAGATCAGGGCCTGGGGAACGAAGAGCGGCTACATCTGCTCGGGAGCGGACATACCCATGAGGCAGAGGGTATTGGCCAGAGCGGTCTTGGCGGCGGCCACCAGCTTGAGGCGGGCCGCGGTCATGGGTTGGTCGTCGGAGATAACGCGGCACTGCTCGTAGAACTGATGGAAGGCAGTGGCCAGGTCGACAGCGTAGTGGGGCAGATGGTGTGGTTCCAGAGCCCGCGCCGCCGTCTCCACCAACTCGGGCAGGTAGAGCATCTTGCGGATGAGGGCCATCTCAGCCGGCTCTCTGAGCAGTGAGACGTCGCCGCCGCTGTAGTTGATGCCACGGTCTTGGGCAAGGCGCAGGATGCTGGCGATGCGAGCATGGGCATACTGGACGTAGAAGACCGGGTTCTCCGCCGACTGCTTCTTCGCCAGCTCCAAATCGAAGTCCATGTGGCTATCAGCCGAGCGCGAGAGGAAGAAGAAGCGGCAAGCATCGGCGCCCACCTCGTCAAGGACATCCCGCAGCAGCACAACGTGGCCGGCCCGCTTGGACATCTTGACGATCTCGGCGCCACGCTTCAGCGTAACCATCTGATGGATGATGAAGGTCACGCGCGATGGGTCGATGCCCAAGGCGCTGATGCCGGCCCTCATGCGGGGCAGGTGCCCCTGGTGGTCGGCACCCCAGATGTTGACGACGCGGTCGAAGCCCCGCTCGATCAGCTTGTTGTAGTGGTAGGCGATATCGGCGGCAAAGTAGGTGGGGATGCCGTTGGAGCGCACCACAACGTTGTCCTTGTCCTCGCCAAGGGTGCTGGAGGTGAACCAGAGGGCCCCTTCGCGCTCCACAAGGAAGCCGCCCTGACGCAAGCGTTCAATGACGCGCTGCACCGCACTAGTCTCGAAGAGCTCCTGTTGTTGCATGAACCAGCGCTCGTAGTGGACGCCCAGCCTTGCCAGGTCCTCCTTGACGCCGGCGATGATCTTCTCCATGGCAATGTGGCCCAGGGCGGGCGCAGCCTCTTCGGCAGGCATGTCCAGGTAGCGGCTGCCGTGCTCGCCAAGGATCTCCTTCGCCAGGTCGGTCAGGTACTCGCCATGATAGCCCTCGTCCGGCACCTGAGCCTCGATGCCGAACTGCTGCTGGTAGCGGGCGTAGATGCTGCGGTGGAAGGCCTCCATGCGGCTGCCGGCGTTCTCCAGGTAGTATTCGCGCTGGGCCTTATAGCCGGCGGCGTTCAGGATGTTGGCCAGGGCATCGCCCAGGGAGCCGCCCCGACCGGCGACGGCCACCAGCGGGCCCGTCGGGTTGGCGCTGATGAATTCGACCTGGACCGTATGGCCGTTTCCGATCTCCACATGCCCGAACGATGTGCTGGCTTCAAGGATCGTCTCCACCTGGCGGGCCAGCCATCTGTCGTCGAGGACAAAGTTGATGAAGCCGGGAGGCGCCACCCAGACGCGAGCGACGGCATCACTGGAGGGTAGCACCGAAACAATGGTCTCGGCTATGGCGAGCGGCTTCATGCGGGCGCCGCGGGCCAGCTTGAGGGCGATGGAGCTGGCATAATCTCCGTGCTCCGGAAGTTGGGGTCGCTCAACAGAGGCCTCGGGGATGGCGACGTGCGGAAGGATGCCTCGCTCCTGGGCCGTTGTCGCCGCCCTCTCGATGAGATTGCTTAGTTCGTTCTTGATCATATCGCCCTCTTTAGCTGATTTCGCTTTTGGCGCCCGCACGCTGCCAGAAGCGCTCCATCTCCAATCGTAACAGTTCATGCTCCCGCGATTCCAGCCCCTGGTCCGTTGCCAGTAGCGCGCTCGCCTCCTGGCGGGCCGCCTCCAGGATGGACACATCGGAGAGGCGGGCCACCTCCAGACTGGGGAGGCCGCTTTGGCGCGTCCCGAAGAACTCGCCGGGCCCGCGCAGGCGCAGGTCCTCCTCGGCGAGGCGAAAGCCGTCGCCGATGCGCTCCATAATGACCAGGCGCTCCTGCGCCTCTTGCGAGGGGCTGTCGGCGATGAGCAGGCAGTAGCTGGGTGCACCGCCACGGCCGACGCGGCCTCGGAACTGGTGGAGTTGCGATAGCCCGAAACGGTCCGCCCCTTCCACTAGCATCACCGTGGCATTGGG
>JACQUE010000064.1 GCA_016210425.1 Chloroflexota bacterium
ATCTCGGTGAGCAGGTAATCCCGGTAGGGACCGGTTTGGCCGAAGTTGGAGACGGAGGTCATGATGAGGTCGGGCTTGACGTCCTTGAGAGCCGCGTAGTCGAGGCCCAGCGAGGGCATGACCCGTGGGCTGAAGCTTTCGACTACCACATGTGCCTGCCGCACGAGCTGCTTGAAGAGGAGCACCCCGGTTCCCGTCTTGAGGTCGAGGGTGATGCTCTTCTTGTTGGTGTTGAGATAGAGGAAGAGCCCGCTGGTCTCAGGGTTGGGGATATCGCGAAGGAAAGGACCTTCCTGCCTGGCCGGGTCGCCGGTGCCCGGCGGCTCCACCTTTATGACCTCGGCCCCGAAGTCAGCCAGCAGCTTCGTGCAGTACGGGCCGGCGATGCAGTGCGTCAGGTCTATCACCTTGAGTCCGGCTAACGCTTGCTCAGTCATAGTCACTCCTCACAGTCGGACTTGCCTCGCACCAAAAAGGCGCCTTGCCTCTAGCCCAAGACGCCTTCCTAACTTTCTATGTGGCAGAGGCGCTCTCGCCAACTCCGCGACGTAGTTACCTCCTGGGGAAGTCCCCGGAAGCCTTGTGTCTCACGACTCCCAATCGGCCCTGGCCTATGCCTCACTGGGGACGCCCCTGCGAGCGTCCCCAGTCCTGGTATGACTACTGTCTGCGTTGCTAGGTCTACAGGTTCTTCCAGACGACGTCGTCCGGGTTGGCCTTGGAGGGAACGATGATCTCCGCCGAGCCCTCCGTCACCTTGAACCCGAGCTGGTTCTGGTTCCAGACTTCGATCTCCAGGACGTTGAGCTTGCCCTCCTGGCGCTTGCCGTTCACCTTGCCGTAGAGCCAGGTGGTATCGCCCATAACGTTGAAGACGGGGAAGCGGATGGACAGCTTGTGCAGGAAGCTGTAGTCGCCGCCCCAGTTGGTGAGCATGTTGATGCTCCAGTTGATCCTCTGATAGCCTGCGTCGTAGGCGCCTGGCAGTCCCAGGTAGCGCTGGCAGCGCTCGTTGCTGTTGTGGATGACTACGGGTACCTCGGGGATGCCCCATTCATTCACGAAGGGGAGCCCCGGGTGGCGCTCAAACAGCACCGTCAGCACCTGCTTGTGGCTCCAGCTCCACTCGCCCGGCTCGCCCCTGGCGAAGCCTCCGCCGCCACCCTCACCGACGGAACGCTGCGCAGGGCTCGTGGGGCCCTTGATGAGGGGCCATATCTCGTCGCCCACGCTGACATCCTCAAAGAACAGCTTCTGAGAGCCGCGCAGCTTCGTATTGGCGTAGTCGTCCTGGATCTTCTTGATGTCCTCCGGGCTGTAGGAGGCAAGGCCACGCATCTTCTGGTTGACCGCCTTCTCCTTGGCCGTCTCGCGCTCGGCCCGGTGCCAGGAGGTGTACACGGAAGCGATGTGCTCGCCAGTGCGGTTGAAGCCCTTGTTCTCGTACTCCTGGATGACCGCCTGGTCCGTCGTCCGGCTGGGAACGACGCGAACGTCGGTAAGGTACGTCTTGCCGATGAGGACATCGCCTATCAGAAGCGGTTTCTTCCACTCGATGGTCGTGCCGCGGAACCAGGCGTGCAGGCCCGGCATGCCGTCGCGAGCGGCGTTGGTCTGCTCGATGCCCATGATGGTGGCGGGCGGCACTACGATCGTGCCATAGGGCGACTTCCGGGCATACTCCATATCGAGGTAGAGGGGATTGTAGTCCCCCGCCGACATGGCGAAGCGCCGCGCACGAGTGGCGGTGAACTTCCGGTCCTCGATCTCCCAGTCCAGGAGGTTCGAGCTCCGCTCTACGCCGATGCGCGCCTTGAGGGCATTTACGGCCGCCTCGGTGATCTTGCCATACTCAATGTTTCCGCCCTTGTCTTTGTAGCCATAACCCCTTGTCTGCTCCCCCTGCTTCGTCTCGGCCATAGGGTTCTCCCTCCTTCTAATTACGCGACTTGGAAACCGGAAGATGCATCAGTCTTAGCTGCTTACACCCTCTCGAAAACGGTGGCTATGCCCTGGCCGCCGCCAATGCAGAGGGTGACTATCCCGTATCTACCCCGCCTGCGCTCCAACTCATACATTAGCTTGATGGTGAGGATAGCGCCGGTCGCTCCGACCGGGTGGCCCAGCGCGATGGCCCCACCGTTCACGTTCACCTTCTCCGGGTCCAGGCCTAGCTCTCGGATGCAAGCGACTGCCGGGGAGGCGAAGGCCTCGTTAAGTTCTACGATATCTATGTCCTTCAGGCTTAGGCCGGTCTTCTGAAGCACTTTCCGCACGGCGGGTACCGGGCCCATCCCCATGTAGGCGGGGTCGAGGCCAACGTTCGCCGTGCCGACGATACGAAGGATGGGCTTCTTGCCCAACTCCTGCGCCTTGGCTTCGGACATCAGCACGAGAGCGGCCGCCCCGTCATTGATGCCCGAGGCGTTGCCGGCCGTCACCTTACCGTCGGGCTTAAAGGCAGGGCGCAGCTTGGAGAGGACCTCGAGGCTTGTGTCGCGGCGTGCGTGCTCGTCGACGTCGAAGGGCTTCGGCCCACCGCGCTGCGGCACCATCACCGGCACGATCTGGTCCTTGAAGCGGCCTGCGTCAATAGCGGCGATGGCGCGCTGGTGGCTCTGGAGGGCGAATTCGTCCTGGGCCTCGCGCGAGACCTCGTATTTCTCCGCCACGTTCTCGGCCGTTATACCCATGTGATAGTTGTTGAAGGGGCATTGCAATGAGCCGCCGGCCAGCGTGTCCACCAACTCTCCGCTGCCAAGGCGGTAGCCAAAGCGGGCCTGGCGCAGGATAAAGGGGGCCTGGTCCATGCTCTCGGTGCCGCCCGCCACGACGATATCGCCATCGCCGCTGCTGATAAAGCGTGCGCCGGTGTTGATGGCCTCCAAACCCGAGCCGCACATCCGGTTCAACGCCAGGGCCGGCACCTCTACCGGCACACCTGCCTTGACCGCGGACTTTCTGGCGACATGGCCATCGCCGCCCACGAGGGTAGTGCAACCCATGACAACGTGCTCGACCTGTGAGGTCTCAATCCCAGCGCGCTCCACGGCAGACTTGATGGCCGTGGCACCAAGCTCGTCAGCGGGTATATCGCGAATGGTCCCATTGAAGGTCCCAATCGCTGTCCTGGCCCCGCTAACCACCACAACTCCCGACATGCATACCTCCTCGTTTATCGGCTATGCCTGGCCCGGGGCGCTCGCAGGAGTGCTCCAAGTCAGGCAAGGTCATCACTTTATGCGATAAGGCCTGAACCTATCTTTGGCATAGACGAAAAAGGGCCAGGCCGTCGTTCCCTACTTTATACCCCAACCCCCAGCTTGTCAACCCCTGCCGCTCGACGATACCTACCAAAGGCTCCAGCCATCCGATTGCCCTGTGCTATACTGAAGCGACTGTAAACGACGCCTCTACCGGAGGAGACGGATGGACCGAGACGCGGCTCTCCACATCGTTGACGATCTGGTAAAGACAGACAACATAAGGAAGCACCTGATCGCCAACGAGGCCATCATGCGAGCGCTAGGCAGGATGTTTGAACCGGCGAAGGCGGAGGAATACGCCCTGGCAGGCTTACTGCACGACGCGGACTACGAGGCGACAGAGAAAGACCTAGCCATGCATACGGACCTTGTGGCCAAGCGGATGCGAGAGGCCGGCGCCGGCGAGGAGCTGGTGACCGCCGTCCTGGGCCACTGCGATAAGGCCGCGCGCGACACGATGATGGCAAAATGCCTCTATGCCGGCGACAATATGGCGGGACTGATCACGGCGGCGGCGCTGGTGAGGCCGGATAGGAAGCTGGATGGTTTGACGCCGAAGTCGGTGTTGAAGCGGTTCAAAGAGCCGGCCTTCGCGCGCGGCGCTAATCGTGAAGAGATACTCACCTGTGAGCGCGAGATGGGGATGCCGCTGTCCGAGTTCACCGAGGTATGCCTGGAGGCGATGAAGAGCGTCGCGGATGATCTGGGGCTCTGAGGGATTATGGATCGGCTGCAACGGGGGCTGAGGGAGTGGGGTTGGGAGCTGACGCCGGCGCAACGCGAGCAGTTCGAGTGGTACTACCGCGAGCTTGTCGAGTGGAATAAGCGGTTCAACCTCACGAAGATCACAGACTACGAGGAAGTTCAGGTCCGCCACTTCCTCGACTCCCTATCGGCCCTTCAAGTCATGGGTGCACCAGAGGAAGCCCGCATAATCGACGTCGGCAGCGGGCCCGGTTTCCCCGGGCTGCCCATCAAGATAGTCCTGCCCCAGGTGCACCTCGTCCTTCTGGACTCCGTCGGCAAAAAGACCCACTTCCTGGAGCATATCTGCGGAGTTCTAGGACTGCCGGACGTCGAGGTCATCAAAGAGCGGGCCGAAGTCCTGGCCCACAACCCCGCCTATCGCGAGACCTTCGACTGGGCCCTGGCGCGGGCCGTCGATAAGCTGCCCTCGCTGGTGGAGGTCCTCCTTCCCTTCTGCCGTCCCGGTGGTGCGGCCATTGCCTACAAAGGCCCAGAGGTGGCCGAGGAGCTTGGCGAGGCAGAGAACGCTATCGCTACGATGGGCGGAAGCATCCGAGAGGTACGTGAGTTCTACCTGGATGGCTCCGAGCGTTCTCTGGTGGTGATAGACAAATCAACTCCAACGCCCGCCCGCTATCCTCGTCGCCCTGGCCTCCCCCGCAAACGCCCCACGCGCTAGCTCCATCCTTCCCTTACAATGCGACGCCTTGCTGTTGAACTAAGGGCCGGCTTTGCAAGATAATGTAGGCGATGCTCCAACACTCGCGCGTCCCCGTAGCTCAGGGGATAGAGCAACTGCCTTCTAAGCAGTGGGTCGCAGGTTCGAATCCTGCCGGGGACGCCAGGCGATCGGGAATGCTGCCCTTGTGGGGACTATGAATAAAGAACAGGAACGCCAAGACATATGGGTGGGGTATGACCCGCAACGGGTCAAGGAGGCGCTACGCAAGAGTGCCGGTGCCCTGGCGGGCGACCGGAAGGCCCTCTTACAGGATATCCACCGAGCCCGAAAGCAAGGTAGCCGAGGTCGTCCGGCATAACTATGCCCTACCTCATCGATACCGACTGGGTCATCGATTATCTGGCCGATGCTGCCGATGCGCTTCAACTGCTTGAACGCCTTGCAGAGGACGGAATCGCCATCAGCATCATCACCTATATGGAGATATACCAAGGTGTTGACCGAAGTCCCAACCCGGCAGAGGCCGAAGCTATACTTCAATCTTTCTTGGAGGCTGTCCCTATCTTGCCCTTTTCTCTCTCCGTGGCGCGGCGATGCGCCCATCTCAGGGAGGAGCTGAGAAGCCGCAGGCGGCGGGTCAATCAGCGAGCCTTGGACCTCATCATCGCCGCCACCGCCCTGGAGCATAGCCTAACCCTCGTCACGCGCAACGTCGAGGACTACGAGGACATCCCGGGGGTAGAGCTCTACAGCGCTAGTTAGAGCGGCAGGCAAGATGCTTTGGGATGTTCTCGTATCGATCCGGCGGCGATGACCGGCACCCACCACCCAGCTATCCCTGAATCATTGTAGGGCGGTCAATGGCACCGACCATCACGCACACGACTATTGACTGGGCCAAGCTTTCTCGCTAGGCTGCCACCATGAAGGACTGAACCTCCAGGGATCTTTGGTGTCGGTGCGTTAACATGGAAATAACGGACATCCCGAGCCAGATTGCCCGCGCCTTCAAATACTCCTTACGTTCAAAGACCAGCTTCCTACTCTCGTTGCTAGCGGCGGGCTTGGTCTTGGGCGTCTCTTTTGACCTCCTGTATGGCTTTGGCTACAGGAGGGTATTCAACACAAAGGATGCCCACTACGGTCCGACGTTTTGGTCTAGTCTACTGTTCGTTGCTCTTGTTCTCCCAGTCGCCTCTGGACTCTACAGCATTCTCCGCGCTCGCGCGCAGACTCGGCCGTTCCAGCCTGGCCGCTATGGGATTGCCATAGCCCCGTTCGAGGTCTTTTCCCTCGATCCAGATACCCTCGGCACGTCAAGCAAGCTACAGGCTCTAGACACGGTTATGAATCAGTTTTTCACTGCCGCAAACGGAATCATCAATCAAGAGAACTGGGCACAAAGCTTTGAGTTTCGCTTCCTGCCTCCCAACATCCGGATTCACAATACGCAAGAAGCAGTCGCCCAACGGACATCGTTGGGTGCTACACTGATTATCTGGGGGGAGGTAATCCAACAAAGCTACTCACCGCTCAGGATAGTTTTCCATCTCCTTGGGACAGAACTCGACCTAACAATGCAAGGTCCCCTAGACCCTTTTACCCCGATTCCGTTCTTGAAGTTCTGCGCCCTTTCTGCCGCCGCTTTCTCCCATCGAGCCAACGGCGAGCATCAGCGGGCAAGGGAACTGTTTTTGCTTGCTAGAAGCCCCGCGAGCGAACTCGATAAGCAAGCCAATACCAACACGAATGTCGCCATTATCGACGGGTGCGTCAGTAAGTTGGACGATGCGATGAAGAAGGACGTGGCCACCTGATAATGAAGAGGTCCATCACTGGAAAGGTTCAGCGAGGGACCGCCGCGAGGGGTACACTGAGCGCAGCAGCTACGCTCGCATGGCCTCAAACCCATACTGGACGAAGTGCCGGTCGAAGGTGAACGCTATGTCTACGCCTAAGCGCTTCATTCTCGACCTCATCTAACGGCTGGTTCTTGCCGACTCTGCTATTGTACCAAGCAGCAGTTCGAGGTTCGAGCCCGCTATAGCATGCGGTGCTGCGCGCCGTGCAGAGCTGTCGCAGCCGCCCGGCGTCCCGTCCGTCGCCTTGCACGGCATGCTAATATTGCGACAGCAACTCGTTACTGCGAGGTGGAGCAATGGCAGGAGTAGTCATGCCAAAGTGGATGCTTACAGAAGAGGAGATAGACGGGAGCTACACCCCGGTCAACCACATATACGCAACGCATAGGCTCAGCATCGACCAGATTCAGGAGATCATCTTGGCGGGCAACCGGAGGCTTGTCGAGTGGATAAGTAAGAATCTACTCCGTGAGTCTGACGGCGGGACGCACCTTAGTATAAGTAAAGACGAGTGGCAGCAACTGCGCAGGGACGTACGGTGTTAAGATGTATGGGGAATACGAGTTTCACTCTGCGAACCAGATGCAACAGGTTTGAGAGATGCAAGGAGAGTGGATAGTGCGAAGACGCATAGTGGTATTGGCTTCGCTCTTAGTGCTGACGGCGGTCCTCGCGGCATGCTCCGGCAGTAAGAGGTCTGCGGAGACCATACCTGTCGCCCCGAAGGGGAAAGGCCCGGAGATCACGGTGGACAAGGAGAGCCTGGACTTCGGAAAGGTACGCTTCCTACAGATGGTCGAGCCGGCTTTTCGAATCAGTAACGTGGGAGATGCCGATCTGCACGTGACCCGAGTCTCGGTAACGGTCTTAGCAGGCTGCTGACCGCCCGAAGCAGTCGTGAGTTCCACGACGATCAAGCCCGGCCGGTCGGCCACCCTGACCGCGCCATTTACAATGCATGAAGGCATGGGCGGCCCCCACACCTTCGAGATTCACGTTTTCTCCGACGACACGCGCCAACCGGAAAAAAAGCTCTACGTCAAAGCCGAGTTCGTCCCGTAAAGATCCGGGCCATCGTTTTCGTAGCGGCCAACAAATACTTAGCTTCGTGACCAACTGCTTTCTCCGCGTGAAGACCAGGCCAACTTGATCTCGTGGCTTTCGTCGGACCACCTAGACTTGATATACCTCTCTATAGGGACTGGATGAACGAGAAAGTCCCCAAAGGCTTGTGGGCCGTCCTCATCGCCTTTGTGCTCTTAGGCGCGGTTTACGCGTTCAGATTCCCGCTCTTCGAAAAGCCTGACGAGCCCGAGCATTACGAATACGCTCACTACCTCAAGACCCGGCTTGCACTGCCAAAGGTCTCCCTGTCAGAGACCCAGGCGGAACGGCCCCTTGTGGAGATGGAAGCCCACCAACCACCTCTATATTATGCTTTGGTCGCCGCCGCAGCCTCGCCGATAAAGGGAGACGAATTCGACCAATCCTTCTCGCGGAACCCCCACTTCCTCTCGACACGCATAGGAAACATAAACCGCTTCGTCCCAGTTTACGAACGAGGCTCCTCCACTCCAGTGTCTCGAACCCTCCTGGTCGGGCGACTGGTATCGCTTGCCTTCGGCGCCCTGGCGGTCTTTGCGACCTACCTGTTGGCCCGAGAATTCACCGATGCTAATACGGCTGTCTTCGGGGCCGGACTGATGGCCTTCAATACCCAGTTTCTGTTCATCGCCACCTCTTTCAGCAACGACACAGCAATGATAGCGCTCGTCAACATCGCCCTGTGGAGGATCGTGCGGTGGGCGAGGCAGCCTCCCACCCCCAGGTCCTCTCTTATCACCGGCGCTATCTTGGGCGCAGCGGTGCTGGCAAAGCTCACTGCCATCGGTCTTTTGGGTATCCTCCTGGCGACTGCCGCCCTACGCACCGTTAGAAAGCGTGAGTTCACCCGAGGGCTTCTCTGCCTCATCCTAACGATCCTTGCCTTTACGGCCGTCACCGGCTGGTGGTTTGCGCGCAACTACAGCCTCTACCACGATCCACTGGCGTTCACAGCCCTCGACTCCCTGATGGGCAGGCGTACAGCGCAAATCTCACTTCAGGAGGTCTTGTCCTTTCTTAACCCTACCTGGAAGTCCTATTGGTTCGATTTAAGCGTCGGGTTCCTGGGCTTCGCGGCATCTCCCGCCTACTGGGCCATCTTCGGTGTAACCATTGTGGCATTGTTAGGGGCAGCGAAGGCCTTCTTCCAGGAGCGAGCGCTCCGTCCGTACATGGGGATACTGAGCATCTGGCTTCTGATCCTTGTCGTTTCCTTCCTAAGGCTCAACTTTGGGGCCGCCCGCTATCTGGGCGGAGGCCGTCTACTGTTCGCAGGGTCAGCCGCCTTCGCCCTTATCCTCGCTATCGGCATAAAGGGTATGTTCCGTGCCCGCCTTTCCTCTATCCCTCAGTTCACGGCCATCGCCGGGCTGGTGGCCTTGGCCATAGTAGGGCAAACACACTATGTGCCGTCGCTCTATGCCATGCCCCCCATCCGTGCCGACTTGCCGCCAGAGGCCCAGGGCTCTTCAAGGACGCGATTTGGAGACGCCACCGAGGTCGTTGGCTATGTTGTGAGTGGAGGAAAGAGGCCGCTCCGGCCCGGAGATCGCCTAGACGTCACCCTATACTGGCGCCCATTGGAAAGGATCGAATACAACTACAGCGTGTCTCTTCAGTTGTTAGCGCCGCCGGATGGGAAGCTCGTCTCTCAGATCGATTCCTACCCTGGGCGTGGAACCCTCCCTACGTCCCAATGGCGGACTGGGGAGATCGTCGAGGACAAGTATGAACTATCAGTCCCTCACCTGGTGGGACAACAGGCTCTTCGCCTAGCGGTTCGCATGTATTACCTGCCGACTGGAGAGAGGCTGCCTGCCTTCGCTGCCGATGGAAAACCCGTGGATGATGTCATCCTGGCGCGGCTGCCGGTAGACCCCGACGGCGGACTGGAATTGCCGGAAAACGCATTCCGTAGCGGCGGCGAGTTTGATGGGTTGGGGCGGCTGCTAGGAGTCCAAGTCGAGCAGAACTCCAAGGGGCAGTTGGCTGCCTCGCTTTACTGGCAGACCGATTCTTCTCCGGACAGGGATTACACCGTTTCCGTGCAACTCAGTGACTCTCGAGGCACTATCGTCGCCGAGAACGGCACCCAGCCCAACGAGGGCGCTCTACCCACCAGCACGTGGTGGGCCGGCGGCATCATCATCGATAAGCATACCCTTCAGTTGCCTGCCGAGCACGGCGCCTTCAACCTTGATATCGCGGTCTACGACAGCGCTTCAGGCCAACGCCTGCCGGTGCTCCTGACGAACGGACGACGGGCTCCCGACGACATCCTCTTCATATCTTCGCTGGATCGCTAGCCCGGGCACAAAAGAAACATTACGGCACGCTCTTGAGCACGGCGCAACAGGTTCGAAGCCTGCCGGATATGCCGCGTCTTGCCCCTAACCCTTCGCCGTGACCACCGTCTGTGCCTGCTTCCCCCTGGGCCGCCGCGCGTAGTGCTCGCTGTCCAGGACGCTGTACCACAGACTGTCGTGCCACTCGCCCAGCACGTAGAAGTCGTCGCGGAAGACCCCCTCCTTGACGAAGCCGCACTTCTCGATGGCCCGCTGCGCCCGGTGGTTGTAGGCCAGCGTCCTCAAGAACACCTTGTGCAGGTTCCTCTCGCCAAAGAGATAGTCCATGAAGGTGAGCATGGCATCGGTGCCGTAGCCTTTGGACCAGTACTCCTTCTCGCCGATGAGCGCCCCTAGCTCCGCCCGGCGGTTGCGCAGGTCCATGTCCATGTAAAGTATAAAGCCGATGGGCAATCCGTCCTTGGTCTCCATTATGTAACGGACCATGCGCGGGGGCGATGAGAGGTCGTGTTCAAAGCCGGCGTCGGTGGCTGCCTGGGACACCATATTGCCGGGGATCGTCCACCAATATGTCACCTCTTCATCGTTCATCCACCGATGGATGAGCGGAAGATCGCTCCTCTCGATGGCCCGGATGTTTACCAGTTTACCACGCAGCATCAGCTCACCTCTTTCAAAAGAATAATCGATATCGCCAAGCGCCTATCAACCCGTCCTCCAGCGCACCGGCCACCATTTTACCACAGGCGTGCAACCCAAAACCGTGTAAGCAGACCTACATTGAATAGTGTATCACTTTCGTTAATAAGACATTGACAGGCATCCAGGGCCGTGATAGACTGGCAAACGGTGGCGGAAATAGGTAGGTAAAAGGTCGTCAAAGCTGCCGCTTGTGGCTGCGCATCCGGCCCCTGATCGTGATCACAAGGGGCGAAAATCGTCCGTGAAAGGTTGCTGAGCGGGTTGCACGGCGAGGTGGCGGTAAACTATACAGCAGTACTTATCACGGCTATTGCAGGCTTCGGCTTAATAGCCGTTCTCTTTGTAGCCTCCTCGATCCTTTCTCCTAGAAGGTATAGCGAGAAGAAGGTCACGACCTACGAGTGCGGCATGCTGCCCCTTGGCCGCTTTTGGACCCAGGTTCACATCCGCTACTACATCTTTGGAATTCTCTTCGTCCTCTTCGACGTCGAAGCTGTCTTCCTTTTCCCATGGGCCATCGTCTTCCTGCGGCTGGGGCCCGTGGCTTTTTACGAAATGGTCATCTTCCTGGCCATTCTTCTCTTTGGCCTCTTATACGCCTGGAAAAAGGGAGTGCTACAGTGGAAGTAGTGTGGCGAGAATCTCCGTCGCTTGCCTTAGCTAACGGCCACGGCCTCTACCATCACCTCCCCGGAGTCATCACCGCCAAGACCGACTACCTCTTCGCAATGGCCCGCAAGTCATCCCTCTGGCCCCTCACCTTCGGCCTAGCCTGCTGCGCCATCGAGATGATCGGGGCCTACATGGCGGAGCATGACCTTGACCGCTTCGGCGTGGTGACATGGCCGTCGCCGCGCCAATCGGACGTCATGATCATCGCCGGGACCGCCGTCAAGAAGATGGCCGAGCCCATCAAACTGCTGTGGGAGCAGATGCCCTTGCCCAAGTGGGCCATCGCCATGGGCGCCTGCGCTACCGACGGGGGTCCCTTCCAGCGCTCCTACTCGACCGTCCAGGGCGCCGACCAGATCATACCCATCGATGTTTATGTTCCGGGCTGCCCGCCGCGGCCCCAGGCTCTTCTCTACGGCATCATCAAACTCCAAGAGAAGATAATGGCGGAAGCCTCGAACCGCAAAGCGGCAGTATGACGGAAGAACACTCGGCTCATTCGGTTCATACAGCTCCCAAGAAGGAGCCCGGCCCCAGTCTTTTCCCGGAGATGGAAAGGCTCGTCGCGGAGGTCCTATCTGGGATAGAGGTCACTTCAGAGCAGGTCGTCGACGAGCACGCCATAATCATCGACCGCAAGGACCTCCTTGCGGTCTGCCGCCGCCTCAAGGATAACCAGCGCCTCAGCTTCGACCTGCTGCGCTGCGTCTCGGTCGTCGACTACCCCAACGAGTCCGTCTTCCAGGCCGTCTACCACCTCTACTCCATCGGGCTCAAGCACCGCATGGCCGTCAAGACCGGCATCCCCTACGATGACGCGATCGTCGACTCAGTGACCTCCGTTTGGGCGGGCGCCGACTGGCACGAGCGCGAGGCTGCTGAGCTGCTGGGGGTAGAGTTCAGGGGCCATCCCAACCTGAGGCCGCTTTTGCTGCCAGACGACTTCGAGGGTCATCCGCTGCGCAAGAGCTTCAAGGTACCCGAGCTGGACCAAGCGAGGTTCCGACGTGGCCGAGAGTAGGCTCGAGACTGTCGACATGTTCATCAATATGGGGCCTCAGCACCCCAGCACCCACGGCGTGTTCCGGATGGTACTGACGATAGACGGCGAGCAGATCGTCGACATGAAGCCTCATATCGGCTACCTCCACCGCGGCGTAGAGAAGCTGGCCGAAGGTCTGCGCTACCGCGAGGTGACGGTTCTCCTCGACCGCACCGACTACCTGGCCGCGCTCAATAACGAGCTGCCCTACGTTATGGCACTAGAGAAGCTCCTGGATGTTAAGGTGCCGGAGCGCGCCGAGTACATCCGCGTCCTCGTCTGCGAGCTGAACCGTATCGCCAGCCATCTGATGTTCTACGGAGCCTTCGGCGCCGACGCAGGCGCCACAACACCCTTCATGTACGCCTTCCGCGACCGAGAGGAGATCCAGCACTTCTTCGAGGCTGTGACCGGCGGCCGCCTGATGCACAACTACTTCCGCGTCGGCGGCGTCCGCTACGACCTACCGGAGGACTGGCGCGAGCGGCTGACCAAGCTCATCCCGCACCTGCGCAAGGGGATCGTGGACTGCGAGCGCCTCCTCTCCGACAACGAGATCTTCCTTAATCGGACCATCGGCGTAGGCCAGATAAGCGCCGCCGATGCCATCGATTACGGACTGACCGGCCCCAACCTTCGTGCCTGCGGCGTCCGGCTTGACCTGCGCCGCGACCAGCCCTACTCGGTGTACCCGAAGCTGGAGTTCGACGTGCCGACCCGCAGCCGGGGCGACTGCTACGACCGCTACCTGCTGCGCGTCGAGGAGATGCGGCAGTCGCTGCGCATCGTGGAGCAGTGCCTCGAACAGATGCCCGACGGCCCCTCGCTGGGCGAGGTGCCGCGCGTCATCCGCCCCAAGGAGGGCGAGGTTTACGTGGGCACCGAGAACCCGCGCGGCGAATATGGGATCTACCTCGTCAGCCGGGGCGGCGACTACCCTTATCGTGTCAAGGTACGCGCACCTTCCTTCTGCAATCTGATGGCTCTCAACGAGATGATGCGCGGCTGCTACATCGCGGACTGCGTCCTCATCCTGGGCTCCATCGACATAGTCCTAGGGGAGGTGGATCGCTAGATTGCCTGAGTGGGTTGAATCGATAATCCGCGTTGCGATAGCCATCGGCTTCGTCTTAACGACGGTACTGGTACTCATCTGGCTAGAGCGTAAGGTAATCGGGCACATCCAGCAGCGCCTCGGCCCCATGCGCACCGGCTTCCACGGCTTCCTGCAGAGCCCCGCCGACGCCGTTAAGCTACTGGTCAAAGAGGACATCATACCTGCAGCCGCAGACCGCTGGGCCTTCCAGCTCGCCCCAGCGCTGGTATTCGTGCCCATCTTCTTGACCGTCGTCTCGATACCCTTTACCAGAACCCTCGTGGTCCGCAACCTGGACCTGGGGCTCTTCTACGTCTTCGCCATCTCTTCCATATCCATAGTTGGTATAGTCATGGCCGGCTGGGCCTCTGGCAACAAGTATGCGCTGCTGGGCTCAGTACGCGCCGGCGCCCAGATGGTCAGCTACGAGATACCATTGGTCTTCTCGATCCTGGGCGTAGCTATGGTGGCCGGCTCCCTGAACCTGGAAACCATCGTCGACGCCCAGCGCGGCCTGTGGTACATAGTACTCCAGCCCGTGGGCATGTTCATTTTCCTTGTCGCATCACTGGCAGAGCTCAACCGGACGCCGTTCGACATCCCCGTAGCCGAATCAGAGGTCGTGGGTGGACCGTACGTCGAGTACAGCGGCATACGCTGGGGCGTCTTCTTCCTCTCGGAGTACGCCAACACGTTCATCATCTCGGCGCTGGCCGCCGTAGTCTTCCTGGCCGGCTGGCGTGGGCCGCTTCTGCCAGGCTGGCTCTGGTTCCTCATCAAGACATACGCCATCATCCTCATCATCTTCTGGTTTCGCGCGACCCTTCCTCGCCTCCGCATCGATCAGCTCATGACATTTGCATGGAAGCTGTTGTTACCGCTGGCGTTCGTGAACCTCCTAATCACGGGACTCTACCTTGTTTATGACTGGCCGCGCTGGATACTGTTCGTCGCCTCGGTGGCGGTGCTTGCCGTGGCCAGCCGCCTGGTGTACGTCGTGGGGAGGGCCTAGAGATGCTGGGGATGCTGAAGGGCCTCATGACAACCATGCAAAGCCACTTCCGCAAGCCGGTCACGATCCAGTACCCAGACGAGCGACCGGACTTGCCGCCGCGCTACGCCGGCTTCCCCGGCCTCATATGGGATGCCAATGTCGGCGAGCCCTTCTGCACCGGCTGCCAGGTCTGCGCCCGCTTCTGCCCGACACAGTGTATCTACGTCACCATGAAGGACAACCCCAAGGTCGGAGATGGTACCAGCAAGCGCCGCAAGATCGTCGACGAGTTTGAGCTCAACGTAAGCTGTTGCACCCAATGCGCCGTCTGCGTCGAGGTCTGCAACTTCGACGCCATCGAGATGACCCACACCTTCGAGATGGCCTCCTACTCCCGGGAGCAGGTTATGAACCTTCAGGACATGCTCAGTATGAAGGAAAAGGGAGGACCATAGCTTGAACGTCCCCCTGGTCCTCTTCTGGGTCTTCGGCGCGGCCAGCCTCACCGCCGGGCTGCTGGTGGTCACATCGAAGAACATCGCCCATGCCGCGTTCTACCTGCTCTTCGCGCTGGTGGGCGTGGCCGTGCTCTTCCTGCTGATGGCCGCCGACTTCCTGGCCCTGGTGCAGTTCCTTATCTATGGAGGGGCCATCGTCGTTCTGCTTCTCTTCGCGCTGATGCTGACGCGCATCCGCGAGGGGCCCGTCATCGTGGGCAACTCCCAAAAGCCGCTGGCCATCGTCGCGGGCCTGGCCCTCTTGGCGCTGCTACTGTCGGTCGTCTTCGTGACCCCATGGCCTAAGCCGGCCACGGAAGCGATCCAGCGCATAGAGGTGCCGGTGATAGGAGAGAGCCTCTTCACCGACTGGCTCTTCCCCTTCGAAATAGTGTCGCTGGTACTGCTGGTCGCGCTCATCGGCGCCATAGTGATCGCACGTTCAGGTGATGACTAATGATACCGCTGCAGCACATCCTCGCCCTTAGCGCAGGCCTCTTCGCCATCGGTGTCTACGGCGTCCTCTCACGGCGCAACGCAATTCTGATCCTGATGTCCATCGAACTGATGCTGAACGCCGTCAACATCAACCTCATTGCCTTCGCGATGTACCTGGCCCCCGACCGGTTCGTCGGCCAGATCTTCGCCATCTTCATCATATCTATCGCGGCGGCGGAGGTCGGCCTGGCGCTGGCCATCATCCTGCGCGTCTACCGCACACGCGCGACCATCGATGTCGACAACATCGACCTGATGAAATGGTAGGGAGGCAAGGCGGACGCTGTGACGACTAGCTACTCGCTCTTCCCCCTGGGCATAAACGACGCCTGGCTCCTGCCCGTCCTGTGCCTGGGCGCCTTTTTCGTCATCGCCATGTGGGGCAAGTACCTGCCGGGCAAAGGCAGCCTCGTCTCAGCCGCCGCCATCGGCCTGGGCTTCGTCATCTTCTGGTTCGTGCTCAAGGAGTATATCCGCTCCGGACCCGGCATCTACGGCTTCACCTGGTTCAGCACCGACGGTTTCCGGCTCAACATCGCCATGAACGTCGATGCACTCACTCTCATGATGCTTGGCCTCGTGACCTCCGTCGCAACCCTGATCCAGATCTACTCCATCGGCTACATGCGCGGCGACCCGCGCTTCCCGTGGTACTTCGCCGCCCACTCGCTCTTCGCGGCAGCCATGCTGGGCCTGGTGTTGGCCGAGAACTTCCTCATCCTCTACGTTAGCTGGGAGCTGGTCGGCCTCTGCTCCTATCTGCTCATCGGCTACTACTACGAGCGGCGTTCTGCGGCTGAGGCCGCCAAGAAGGCCTTCATCACGACGCGCATCGGCGACGTCGGCCTGCTCATCGGCGTACTGGTGCTCTGGAAGGCGACGGGCACCTTCAGTATCCCCGACATTATGCACAAGGCCGCTGCCGGCGAGATCGCCCGCAGTACGATGACCTGGAGCGCGATCCTCGTCTTCTTGGGGGCGATGGGCAAGTCGGCACAGTTCCCCTTCCACGTATGGCTGCCCGACGCTATGGAGGGCCCGACGCCCGTCAGCGCCCTCATCCACGCTGCCACGATGGTGACCGCCGGCGTCTATCTGGTCGCCCGCGCCTTCCCGCTCTTCGAGGCCGCGCCCGGCGCTCTAGAGTTGGTGATGGCCGTCGGCATCTTCACGGCTATCTTGGCCGCCACTATGGGCCTAGTAATGACCGATATCAAGAAGGTGCTGGCCTACTCCACCATCAGCCAGCTTGGCTTTATGATGATGAGCCTCGGGGCCTTCGGCTACACAGCGGGCATATTCCATCTCATCGCCCACGGTTTCTTCAAGGCGCTCCTCTTCCTTGGCGCAGGTAGCGTCATCCACAGCACCGAGAATCAGGAGATGGACAAGCTGGGCGGGCTGTGGAGAAAGATGCCCATTACGGCCATTACCTTCGGCATCGCCACGCTGGCCATGGCCGGCATCCCGCCGCTAAGCGGCTTCTTCAGCAA
>JACQUE010000065.1 GCA_016210425.1 Chloroflexota bacterium
GGCTGCAGCTCGGGACAACCTGGAACAGGCCCTCAAGCTCGCCGCCGAGGCCCTATCGTTGGCCCCTAACGACCTGACTGCCGCTTCTTTACGGCAGGCCCTCGCTGCCGACCTGGCCACGCTTGACGGTACGTATCAGCTCTCAGGTCTCCGCCTCATCACCAACTTCGCCGGGGCGGGCCCAACCGCGCCCTTGCTCCACCTCGCAGTCTCCTCCGGCACCGCCTACATCCTGGGGCAGGACGGCCGCCTGCTGCGTTACCCTCTTGAGGCCAGCAGCAGCAATGCATCCGCTACCAAAGCCTTGGACACCCAGCCGCCATCTGCGAACGGCGAAGGAGCGCTGGCCCCCATCCCACCAGAGGAAGGTAGCGGAGCTTTCTACCTTGACGGCGAGAGGCGCCTCTTTAGATACAGCGGCCAGACAGCGAAAGCCGTCTCACTTCGTGGGGCCGACGATTGGCTAAGCTTCCAGGCCATCGCCTTCCGCGAAGGCAGCCTCTACGTCCTGGATTCTCGCGCCAGCCAAGTGTGGCGCTACCTCCCCACCGAGGGAGGCTACGACAGCGAGCGACGTAGTATCCTAAAGGGGGCGCAGCTCACAGCGGCTACCGATCTGGCCATCGCGGGAGACGTATATATCCTTGAGGCTGGAGGCAGGGTGCGCAGGTTCGTGGATGGCCGAGAGTCGACCTTTCCCCAGAGCGGCCTCACCCAGCCCTTGGTCAACCCGCGGCGCATCATGGTCGGGCGGCGCAGCCAGCGTGTCTACGTGGTCGACAGCGGCCAGCGGCGGATCGTTGTCTTTTCTCCCGACGGCGCTTTCTTTCGCCAGTTCACCGATGATACCCTAGATAGCCTTCAGGATGCCGCGATCGATGAGGCCGGCTCCAAGGTGTATCTTGTCACTCAGAGCGGCCTATACGAGGCCAACCTACCACCCTAACGCCGGAGGCTGCAAATGCTGGTCATGGGTGTCGAATCATCATGCGATGAAAGCGGCATCGCCATAGTTGATGACGGCCGCCGCATCGTTGTCGACCTAGTTGCCTCCCAGATCGACATCCACGCCCGCTATGGCGGGGTCGTCCCCGAGGTGGCCTCTAGACAGCACCTGCTGGCATTCGTCCCCCTTCTGGAGGAGGCATTCCGCCGCACCGGCCTCGCCTGGAGCGACCTGGGCGGCATCGCCGTGACGAGGGGGCCTGGGTTGGCCGGCGCCCTCCTTGTCGGCGTGAACATAGCCAAGAGCCTGGCCTTTGCCCGCTCGCTGCCCCTTGTAGGCATAAACCATCTTGAGGGGCATCTCTACGCGGGCTGGCTCTGGGATGGCCTTGGGAGCCCCCCTGAGCCCCCCTCGTTCCCGCTCCTGGCGCTGATAGTCTCCGGCGGCCATACAGGCCTCCTGCTTATGCGAGATCATGGCGACTACCGCTGGCTGGGCGAGACCCGCGACGACGCCGCCGGCGAGGCCTTCGACAAGGCTGCCCGCCTCCTGGGCCTCGGCTTCCCTGGGGGCCCGGCTATCCAGAGGATCGCGGAGGGAGCACGCGCCGGCGTCCACCTTCCGCGCGCCTGGCTGCGCGGAAGCTATGACTTCAGCTTCAGCGGACTGAAGACAGCCGTCCTCCATCTCGCTGAGAGGGAGGTTCTCGTCGATGCTTCCCCCGAGGAGCGCGCCCGCCAGGTCACACGGATGGCGGCCGGCTTCCAGGACGCCGTCGTGGACGTCCTTGTCACCAAGACCATAGAGGCCGCTCGCCAGCACCAGGTGCGGCACATCCTACTGGCCGGGGGCGTCGCCGCCAACCGCCGCCTGCGCGAAGAGATGGTCCGCCGCGCGCCGGCGCCCGTGCTGATCCCGCATCCCAGCCTCTGTACCGATAATGGGGCGATGGTCGCGGCCTGCGGCTACTTCCGCCTCCAGGCCGGACAGCGCGACGGCTGGGGCATGGATGTTGTGCCCGACCTGCGCCTGAGCTAGAGCCTATCTATTCAGGGCTCCACAAGGCACCGGCAGCCCCATAAGATAGGCAAGGAGAGGCCGTCACTTCCCTTCACACAGGTGATACCCCACAGTTTAGCCCCGTCACAGGCGCACGTCCTCAGTCATCCATCATTGGATGCCCCTAGGCGCAATTGAAAGCGCTCTAAATGGATGGGCTCCTAGACGAAGCGCCTGAGCAGGGCCGGCTTGAGGATGGATATGTGCTTCCGATGCCTCTCGATGATGCCCTGCTCCTCCATCTCCTTTAGCGACCTTGCCACCACCTGCCTGGTCGTGCCCACGATGTTGGCCATCTCCTGCTGAGTCAGCGACCCCAGCAGCCCGCCTTGCGCGGGATATCGCGATGATTCGCTGGCCTGAAGCAGCACCTTCGCCACGCGACTGCTCACGTGTCGGAAGGAAAGGTCCTCAACAAGCATGGTAAGGTGGCGCAGGCGGCGCGACATGACGGCGAGGATAGAGGCGGCGATCTGCGGGTTGCTGCGCATGCTTTCCAGAAGGAAGTTTGTGGGGATCACCCGGACCCGCGACGGCGCGAGGGCCGTGGCGCTGGCCGGGTTGGGTCCGCCGTCGAAGATGGGGACCTCGTTGAAGGAGTCGCCTGGCCCGGCGATCAGTAGCACCTGCTCCCGACCCGCCGGCGATGTCTTGTAGATGCGCATGAGCCCCGTCTCCACTACGCAAAGCCCCTGGCACTGTCCCCCTTCAGCGAAGAGCATCTCCCCCGTATCCAGCGACCGCGCTCGCGAGCTTGCATAGACCTGCCGAAGCGTCTCTCCATCTAGGGCGGCGAAATATGGGACGTGGCGCAGGATGTCCAGCGCCGTGGGGCTCTCTTCCTTGGCGGTCTTCTCCGGGCTCATCGAGTTATTCTAGCATATGGTTCACATCTAGTATCCAAAATGGGGCTGCAGAAGGCTTTCCTGGCCAGAGGTTGTCACAAAAGTGACATACATCTGGCTGAGGATCGCCTATCATGGGAGCAGATTCAGATTGGAGGTGCCGGACATGAGGCCAACGGAAGCACTGATGGACGACCACGTCGCGATTAAGAGAGTGCTGAAGGCGCTTAGCATCGCCGCCGACCGTGTCGACGCCGGCCAGAAGGCCGACGTTGACGTGTTTGCGAAATCGGTGGATTTCGTCGTGAACTACGCCGATAAGTGCCATCACGGCAAAGAGGAATCAGCCCTCTTCCCGCTCCTCGAAGCCTACGGACTCCCTCGCGAGGCGGGGCCGGTCGGTGTTATGCTGATGGAACACGAGCAGGGGCGAAAGTACATCGGCTCCCTCGCGAAGGCCATCGAGCGCTTCCGGGCGGGCGACGCCTCGGCGAGCAAGGAGATAGCTTCCAGCGCTCGCGGCTATGTGACTACCATGTACAACCACATCCTTAAGGAGGAGGACATCCTCTTCCAGATGGCCGACGGCATGATGACGGAGGAGGATGGGACCGCGCTGCTGGAGCAGTTCGAGGAGATCGAGCAGAAGACTACGGCCCCCGGCGCCCATGAGCGGTATCTGCAACTCGTGGATGAGATCGAGGCCGAAGCCTGATCACCTCCCGTTAGCAATCGGAGCTAGAGCGGAGGAGTCCAAAACTTGATAGGCTATGCCCGTCGGAAGCATGAAGAATCTGGAGCAACACGAAGGAAATATGGCTGCGGCGATGGCCCTATCGCCCTGGAAGACCCTGATACCCAAGGAGCATGGCGCTTGGGCTATGCTCCTTGTGCCGTTTGTGATCGGGGCAGCGGTCGCAGGCCGCTGGGACCTGAAAGTGACCCTCCTCCTGGTCTCGGTGCTCTGTCTGTATGTCGCCCGTAACCCCCTATTCATCAA
>JACQUE010000066.1 GCA_016210425.1 Chloroflexota bacterium
CGTCAGCATCTGCCCCAAGTGCCACTCGCGCGCCGAGCGCGACACCGACACCCTGGACAACCTGGTCTGCTCCTCCTGGTACTTCCTGCGCTACACCTCCCCAGGAGTAGACGACCTGCCCTTCGACCTGGATAAGTCGGACTACTGGCTGCCGGCGGACCGCTATGCCGCCCCCGCCGATCGCGCAACCGGCCACCTCCTCTATGCCCGCTTCTTCTGGAAGGCCATCCGCGACCTGGGCGTCGTCCAGGGAGACGAGCCCTTTCGCCACCTGACGACCCCGGGGCCCATCGCCACCCGCAGCGGCACGGCCCTCGACATGGCCGAATGGGTGCGAGAGTTCGGGGCAGATGCCGTGCGTGCCTACCTGCTAAGCCTCGGCCCCTGGGAGGAAGGCGGCATCGTTGGCCGCGACGGCGTTGAGACGACTTTCGGCTGGCTCCAGAAGGTGCACAGCCTTGCCCTGTCCGGCGGCCTGCCTGAGGTTGGAGACTCCGCCGCCGAGGCTGAGCTGGCCCACGCTGCGCGTGAAACCACCGCCGCCATCTCAGCCGCTCTTGAAGGCCTCTGCCCTGAGCAGGCTGTCTCGACTCTCCGCCGCTTCACGGAGAGGCTGGGCCAAGCTCTGGCATCCGGACGGGTCGGGCGCGGCTATTGGAGGAGTGCGATCCGGGCCCTGCTGCTCATGCTCGCTCCTATCGCACCACATCTGGCCGAGGATCTCTGGGAGAAAACCGGCCACAGCTTCAGCATCCACAGCCAACCGTGGCCTTCGCCTGATATAGCATCCTGAAGGTCCTCCAGCCTCACGCCCTCCGCAAATGATACGTCTGCATCGTTTTTCCCTTTTCCAGCGCATGCGAAATATCTTCACGCAATCAATGCTTCGTGTACGAAAGATATTACCCATCCCGCGATTAGTCGAGAAATAGAAACTCACCTCCCGTATTTGCCTTCTATTATTATACCGGGGAGACCGCTTCATGTTCTTACTATTTTCGAAAAGGTGGGCTTGACATCGCCTTGAAGTCAGTATATATTCGGCAGCGATCTATCCACTCGTGTCCATGGTTGCTTCTTGGCCTCAGCTTGATACAACGGCGGCGCAAGCAATCGCTTTCAAGATGATGAAGGAGGGTGAACAGATGGCATCGTTACCCGACAAGTGGGACCTGGAGGTTGATCTGGTCGCGGTTGGCTCCAGCAGCGGCGGGCTGACGGCGGCCATCGTCGGGCATGACCTGGGGCTCAAGACGGTCCTCCTGGAGAAGGCCGCCACCCTCGGCGGCGGCACCGCCTACTCCGGCGGCATCATCTGGATCGGCGCCAACCACCACGAACTCGAGGAGATGGGCATCCAGGACTCCAAGGAGGAGACCCTCACCTACCTCCAGCGCATCTCTTCCGGCAGAGGCGATGAGAAGAAGCAGAAGGCCTACGCCGAGACCGGTCCCGAGGTCCTGCGCTACATGGAGGAGCACACGCCCCTCAAGATGATAGTAAGCCGAATGGTCGACTACCGGGCCGAGCTTCCGGGCGGCAAGGGCGTGGGGCGATATTTAGCCGGCGACCCGATTGAGATGGGGATGATGCTGACGCAGATGTACCCCAAGGTACCTCTGCTCCAGAAGGTGCGTGTCTCGCCCATGGCCCAGACGGAGATGGGCGGCCTGCCCGCCCAGATGTGGGCCGGCGGACGCGCCTTCATCGGTCCCCTGGTCCTCGGCTGCGCCGACAGGGGCATCGACATCCTCACCGAAACACCGGCCAAGCAGTTAGTCCAGGATGCCTCCGGCCGCGTCGTCGGCATCAGAGCCCAGCGCCTAGGCAAGGACTTCTACGTCAAGGCCAATAAGGCTGTCGTCCTCGCCACCGGCGGCTACGAGTGGAACGAGGAGTTGAACCGCCGCTTCATGCACGGTCCCAAGATCGTCGCCTTCACGCCGCCCTCCAACTCCGGCGACGGCCACATCATGGGCATGGAGGTCGGCGCCGCCATCGCCCTCATGGACCACAGCCTCTGGCTGCCCGCCGTCCACATCCCCGGCGAGATGAACGACGACAAGCCCCTCTTCCGCCTCTTCCTTGGTTCCTGCGGCAAGCCCGGCGACATCCTCGTTAACCGCAAGGGCGAGCGTTTCTGCGACGAGTCCTTCTACCCCGACATGGGCCGCGGCTGGGTCACCTACGACTCCCACAACCAGGAGTTCCCCAACGCGCCCTGCTTCCACATATCCGACCAGGCCTACCGTGATAAGTACCCCATCGCCACAGCCGCGCCCGGCACACCCGCGCCCGCCTGGCTCAGCCAGGCCAACACTCTGCGCGAGTTGGCCGGCAAGCTGGACATTGACTCCGACGGTCTGGAGAAGACCGTCGCCCAGTTTAACGACTACGCCAAGGCCGGCAAGGACCCCGACTTCCGACGCGGCGAGTACCTCTACGACCGCAATGTTAGCGGCGACCCCTCGGCTGCCAACCCGTGCCTGGGCCCCATCTCCAAGCCGCCCTTCTACGGCGTCGAGGTGCTGCCGGCAACAGCCGGCCACGAGGGCGGCCTCGTCACCAACGACAAGGCCCAGGTGATCAACGTTCGGGGCGACATCATCCCTGGCCTCTACGCCTGCAGCAACACCGCTGCCCATCTAGTCTGTGGCTTCAGCTACAACTCCGGCCTCGCCAACGGCCAGAGCTTCGTATTCGGCTATATCGCCGCTAGGCACATCGCCACTGGCGCCTAAGGGTCAGAGAATGGCAGGAGGCGGGAAGCGCCTCCTGCCGACCCGTTTCCTACTCCAACTAAGGAAGAAGGCAGGTTTTCTACATGATGGCAACCGCGCCTGAGCGAAGACGGACGAAGCCCCTGCGGATCGTTTCGGACCAAGGCACCGGCGTCATCGAGATCAACGAGATGGAGCGGATCGGCGACCGTCTCCGGATGAAGGGCATCCTGATGGGCCAGTTCCAGACCCAGGTCTACGTTGGCCCCGGCGACTTCTTCCGCATGTTCAA
>JACQUE010000005.1 GCA_016210425.1 Chloroflexota bacterium
ATCATCCCCACGCTCAAGCTGAAGATGGGCCTCAATGTCCTATCGGAGGCACAACTCGGCAGCCTGACGGAGGTCTCGCGGTACGTGCACGAGCTCGCCAACCTGAATCCCAATCCCCATGCGCCCTTCGTGGGCGGCAGCGCCTTCGCCCATAAGGCCGGGCTGCATGCCGACGCCGTGATGAAGCACGAGGACAGCTACCAGCACATCGACCCAAATCTCGTAGGCAACCACCCGCGCTTCCTCGTCTCCGAGTTGGCGGGCCGCGCCAGCGTCATCAACAAGGCGCGAGAGCTGGGGATCGAGGTTGACCAACGCCTCGCCCGCTTGGTGCTGGAGAAGGTCAAGGCTATGGAGAGCCGCGGCTTCCAGTACGAGCTGGCGGAGGCCTCCTTCGAGCTGCTGGTGCGGCGGGCCCAGTCCGGCTACCAGGCGCCGTTCGAGCTAGTGGACTTCTTCGTCGTAGTGGAGAAGCACCGCCGGCCATCGGCGGCGAACGACGGCGAGGAGATGCTCTCGGAGGCGACGGTGAAGGTGCGGGTGGGCAATGAGGTGATGCACACGGCCGCCGAGGGGAACGGCCCGGTCAACGCCCTCGACGCTGCGCTGCGCAAGGCGCTGGTGCAGTCCTATCCGGGCCTCGCCGGCGTGAAGCTGGTCGACTACAAGGTGCGCATTCTGGACGAGACGGCGGGCACCGAGGCGCAGGTGCGTGTATTGATCGAGTCCAGCGACGGCGAGAGCCACTGGCGCACCGTCGGCAGCTCCACCAACATCATCGAGGCGAGCTGGCTGGCCCTGGCTGACGCTATGGAGTACCGTCTGCTGAAGAGGCAGTCGTAGCAGGAGGGGGCGAGACCCCTCCGACATGATAGGCAGTATACATGGGCGGGGCACATCGCGAGGATGCGTGATGCGCCCCGCTTGTCTTTAACGAGGCTTCCAGGCCCAAGGACCGGTCTGCCTCGGGGCATCTACTGCATACCCATGGGAGCCCTAGAGCGCGGGACCCCCGAGGAGCTTCCACCCCAGCCCCGGAAAGGCATCCGCTGGCCAGAACGTGGCGTAAGCTTCCCAGCTCCTAGATCCCCGACAACCAGGATAGACGTCGCCGTGTCTCCCTTGGAGACTACCACAACTTGGTCGTCTGCCTTGAGGTCGCCGACCGTGGACTTGCCGCCCTTACCAACAACGGTAGTGTCGTTGGTCTTGAAGGCGACGGTGGCGCCGCCGCTGTTGGGCTGGACGGTGACCGTCGTGCCCTCTACCTTCGTGACCTTGCCGAAGGTGGTCTTCACAGTCACTACCTGGCCGTCCTTATTCTTCACGGTCGTGTCGCCGCCGAAGATGTGGCTGAACAGCTCGTTGGCAGGTATGTCCTTCAGCTCGTCGCGCAGGCCGAAGAAGTTGAACCCGAATCCATGTCCAAATACCTTCGGCGCCAGTGTTCCCGTCTTCGGGGCGGGCGCAGCAGGGGCGGTACCCAGCGCCACCTGGATATCCTGCGACTTCCCTGCTCGTAGCACGGTGAGCTTCACGCTGTCGCCAGGCTTCTTGGCGGCGATGGCCTTCTGGAGGTCGGCTACATTGGCAATGGCGGCGCCGTCGACGGCGGCGATGACGTCCCACTGCTGAACCCCCGCCGTGGAGGCAGGGCTGTTCGGGAGCAAGGAACGCACGACCGCGCCCTTGGTGTTCTCGTCGATGCCCAGTTGCTTGGCTACCTGAGCGGTCACGTCGGAGATGCTCACTCCCAGCCAGGCCTTGGCCTGATCGTCCTGAGCTGCTGCGGTCTGCGCCTTGGTCTTAGGCGGACTCGCGGATGCCTCAGCCCCTCCACCAAACCATCCCCCCAGCCACCCGACGGCGCCCGCTATCGCCACCAGCAGTAAAACTAAAGCTATCTTTGTCTTCATCCTGAGTCTCCCTTGTCCGAATACCATTCTCTAATCTCTAAGCGACAACTAATCCCCTAGGCTTCCGTCATCTGGTTCCTCCCGGCGTAGCTTGGACTGTCGGTGCGACCTGGACTGTCTTGGCTGAAATGGTGCCGTCGGCGGCCCTATCGCCCGCGACCGTCAGCGTTACTCCCTCTTTAATATCACTCACCTGGCCCTTTTCGGTCGTGACCTTGCTTATCGCCGTATCTGATCCGAGCTGGACTTTCACGGAGCTGCCGCGGCCGGAAAGCGTAACGATGTTGCCCTCTACCTTCTCGACGCGCCCCGTAGTTCCGCTGCCCATTCCCATCGCCCCGAAGGCGCCGGTCGCACCTTCGGAGGGTACAGCGGCGGTCGAGCCGGCGGCCGGAGTGGAACCAACCGCTGCGGCGGCGCTCTGGCCGCCGGAGCGCTGCCCTTGCCCTTGGCCTTGCGCGAACTGCGCGAATATCGATGTGTTGCCGCTGCGCATCTGCTCTTGGATGTACTGTTGCACCTGCGCCGGTGTAACCTGGGCTGCCGGCTTGTGCCGCTTCTCCCAGCCGACGCCACCGCCGAAGGCGGCGCCCACACCCAGACCCAAGATGAGCACGTATACAACCGCTACACGAAAGTTAAGCTTCATTCAGTTCCTCCTCGTCTCAATGGGCTTTATTATCATTCGTATCGTAAGGCCTCGATGGGGTTCAGGCGGGAGGCGCGCAGGGCCGGATAGATGCCGAAGAGCAGGCCGATGGCGGCCGAGACCGATACCGCCAGTATGATGATATCCGGCGTGACCAGCGTCTGTAGCTTTTGCCCGTTTAGGCTCAGCCTCTCGATGAGGCGGGAGATGCCGAGGCCGACGCCGGCGCCTGCGATGCCGCCACCCAGGCTCAGGATGGTAGCCTCCAGGGTGAACTGGAGCATAACGTCCTTGCGCTTGGCCCCCACCGCCTTGCGGATACCGATCTCCCGCGTGCGTTCCGTCACCGATACCAGCATTATGTTCATGATGCCGATGCCGCCCACCAGTAACGCGATGCCGGCGATGCTGCCCAGGAAGATGGTGAAGATGTTGGCGGTCTCGGCAGCGGCTCCCAGGATGTCCTGCTGGCTTGTAATGGTGAAGTCATCCTGTCCCGTTACGCGGTGCCTCTCACGGAGGATATCCGCCACCTGCAGCTTGGCATTTTCCATCTGCTTGCTGGAAACCACCTGGACGTCTATCGACTGGACGCTGGCGCCGCCTCGGGCTGTCCGCTGGGCCTGAAAGCGATAGAGCATCGTCGTGATGGGCATGAGCACGGCTTGATCGCGGCTGAAGAAGTCGGTGCCTCCACCCGGCTCCAGCACGCCCTGGACGCGGAACTGCTGGTTATTGATGCGCACGACCTGGTCGATGGGGTCGGCGCCAGGGAAGAGGGTGCCGGCGACGCCCGATCCCAATACCACCACCGTCGAGCGGGAGGCGACGTTCTGGTCGGTGATGAACTCGCCCGAGCCGATGGGGTAGTTGCGGATGTACTGGTAGTCGGACGTGGTGCCGATGATCTGGGAGTTGGCGTTATTTCCGCCCGCCACCATTTGCCCGAACGCCCGCGCCTCCGGCGCTGTCGCCACCACCGCCGGCGCCATCACTGGGTCCACGAGGGCTGTCGCGTCATCCACGGTCAGCGTGGCGGCGCTCCCGGCTGCCCCCCGTACGCCACCCTGGTTCGTGGCCCCCGGCGAAACGAAGAGCAGGTTGGAGCCCAGCCCCTCTATTCGGGAAGTTACGTTGGCGGCGGTACCTCGTCCGATAGACATGACGGAGATGACGGCTCCCACCCCGATGATGATGCCCAGCACCGTCAGCGCCGAGCGCAGCTTGTTTGTGTCCAGGGCTTTGACCGCCATGATGAGGCTGTCAAATATCTTCATGCGACCTCCCCATTCACGGAGACTGCGTGCCAGCCATCGCCATCTCGCCGCTCCTCGCTGGAGATCACGCCATCCCTGATGACGATGATCCGCTGGGCGTGCTCGGCGATCTCCCGCTCGTGGGTAACAAGGATGATGGTTATGCCATCGTCGGAGTTGAGGCGCTGAAAGAGATCGATTATCTCCTGGCTGGAGGCGCTGTCGAGGTTGCCTGTGGGCTCATCGGCCAGGATGAGCGAGGGGTTGTTGACAAGGGCGCGGGCGATGGTCACCCGTTGTTGCTGGCCGCCGGAGAGCTCCGCTGGCTTGTGGGCCATGCGGTCCTCCAGGCCAACGCGCGCCAGCGCCTCGGCGGCCCGCTCGCGACGGCGGGGGGCTCCGCTGTACATTAGAGGTAGCTCCACGTTGCCCAACGCCGTAGACCTGGCCAGCAGGTTGAAGGTCTGGAAGACGAAGCCGAGCTTGCGGTTGCGTATCTCCGCCAGGGCGTCGTCGCTCAGCTTGGCCACCTCGGTGCCGTCCAGCCGATAGCTGCCGGAGGTGGGCTGGTCGAGGCAGCCGATGATGTTCATGAAGGTCGTCTTGCCGGAGCCGGAGGGCCCCATGATAGCCACCATCTCGCCTCGGTCGATGCGGCAGTTTACGCCGCGCAGGGCATCCACCTGGATATTCCCCATTCGGTAGACCTTCCGCACATCCTTGATCTCGATGAGTGATTCTGTCATATC
Source organism: Chloroflexota bacterium (assembly GCA_016210425.1). Classification (GTDB taxonomy): domain Bacteria; phylum Chloroflexota; class Dehalococcoidia; order JACQUE01; family JACQUE01; genus JACQUE01. Next base: position 4,571 of record JACQUE010000005.1, read on the forward strand.
TATGTGCCTAATCTCACATGCCCGGCATGAATCCCCCGCCCCCGGGGATTCGTATGGGGCCGCCCTGTTGCTGCGTTTGCGTTGTTCCGGCGGCGGGGATTACCACCTCGTCTCCCTCCTGGAGACCCTGGGTGATCTCGGTAGACTGGCCGTCACTGAGGCCCACCTGGACCTGGCGCGTCTCAGACTTCCCGTTTACCATAACCTGTACAGTGCGTGCGTTGCCCTGGCTTCGGACCGCACGGCTGGATACCAGCAGGACGTTCTGGCGGCTCTCGACAGTGACAGTGGCGGTAGCGGTCATGCCCTCAAGCAGCGCAACGGCGGGGTCCTTTTGCACGTCGATGGTGAGGGAGTAGCTGACGACCCCCTGCTGCCGTACGGCCAGCGGGGAGATCACCGCCACCTTGCCGCGAAGCCGGGCTGCCGGCAGGGCGTCCAGGGTTATGTTCGCATCCTGGCCCACCTTTGTCTGGGCTACGTCTACCTCGGCTACCATGGCTTTGATCTGCACATTCTCGGGATTGACTAGCTGGACGATCACCGTGCTGGACGTTACCCTGTCGCCCACGTTGGCGCCGACAGAAGCTACCACGCCGTCAAAGGGGGCAACAAGCACGGCGCCGGCCAACTGGTCCTTGGCGTTGGCAAGGTCTTGCTGCGCCGATGTCAGGTTATTCTTAGCAATCTCGATGTCATTCGGGTCGGCGCCCTTCAGCAACTGGGTCAAGGCCAACCGGGCGTTGGTCAACCCGGCCTGGGCGCTAGTGACCTGCGCCTGCTTCGTCTGGATGTCAGCGGGGTCCGGCCCTTTTTGTAATGTCGCGAGATTGTCGTTGGCCTTGCGCAGGGCATCCTCTGCCTTGGGGACGCCGTCATTGGCTTTGCGCAGGCTGTCCTCAGCCTTGGCCACGTTGTTATCGGCTTGGGCCATGGTGTCCACCGCGTTCAGTTTGGCTGTTTGTAGCCTGTCATTGGCCCCGACCATGTTAGCGTACGCAAGGTCCAAGGTCGCCTGGTCTATCTGACCGGCGCTGAACTTCTGTAATGCCTCTCCGTACTTGACCTCGTAGAAGTTGTATTCGTTCTGCCTGTCCAAAGGCGTCTTGTTGACGGCATCGCTGTTGGCTGTGATGTCCCGCTGGCGCCGGGCGGTCTCCAGGGCCGTGGTTGCCTGCTTTATAGCGACCTGGGCATCGGTCACTCCCGATGTTGCCTGCCTTATGGCGGCCTGGGCATCGGCGACTGCCGAAGGATCGGGCGGCTGCTGTGCCTTATCCAGGTTGTTCTGGGCGTTGACGAGGGCGGCCTTGGCGCTCTCGACCGCCGCCTGGGCCTTCGTCACATCGGCGTCGGTTGGCGGCGCCTGCAGCTTCTGCACGTTGATCTGGGCGGTGCGTAACTTGAGCTCCGCCGTCTTCACGGCGAGCTCCAGGACCGACGTGTCCAGCTTGGCTAAGGTCTGCCCCTTCTTAACCTGATCGCCCTCCTTTACGTCCACCTCCACCACGGTGCTGCCGGCGCCAAAGGAGAGCTTCGCCTGGGTTGGCATGGCGACGTTGCCTGTGGTGCTCACCGTGGATGAGACGTTGCCACGTCGCACGGCCACCATCTGGGGCGGAGTGCTCACTTTCGGCTTCCCGGCAATCTTTTGATAGGCAGCATAGCCTCCGAAAGCGCCGCCAACAAGCACCGCGACAAGCACAAATATCCGCCAGAATATCAAATGGGGCCTCCTCTCCACAAAGTGAGTCTAGGAGCGTTCGCTGTTTTGAGAGGTCTCAAGTAGCCAGCCGCCCTCGCTCCCGAACTTGGTAAGCAGCGCCGCGCCGAACCCGATGACCGCCAACAGGCCGACAACCGGCCAGCCGATGAATGGCACTAGGCTAATAGGGAAAAGGAGCAATGCTCCCAGAAACAGGTTGAGGAGCGGCGAAGGAGAGGAGCAGCCGGCGCGGTCAGCGAGCCAGCCGCCCAATGCCACGCCAATGGCCACCAGCCCGAGCAGTGTCCCCAGCGCAGCGGCCATCACAAGAAGGAGGACAAGCGGCACGCCCACTATTATCAGCATCATGAGGAATCCGAGGGCGCCCAGGAAGAGATAGCCGACGGCTCCGGCGAGACCTGCCTGCGCCAGCCTTTGCCACCCACCCTCGAAGCTCCTCCTCAGGACCCGCACGCGGCCGGGGAAGAGCGCTAAGACAATGCCCATCGCTGCCAGCCAGGCGATGACCGAGCCGATGTAGAGCCACACGCCGGGCAGTCCGGGCCGGTGCAGCCCAAAGGGACGCAGCAGTAGGTGGCGCGTCTCCCGCTCAACTACCGGCTGCCGCAGGCCCGTGAGAGGCAAAGATCGGATGGCCGGCGACGCGGACTGGATCGGCCAGATATCCCTGGTGAGGGTGGGTTGGTTCAAGGGGTCTCTGCCGAAGAAGCGAAGGTTGGCCCGCTGCCGCTGGCGAAGCTGAAGATCCTGTATTAGGCGTGTCGCGTCCGCGCTGGGCACTATGACCGGCCTCACGCCCGGTCCGGACAGGCCGCGCGCGGACACCTCTTCATCCTTAAGGCGCGTCCTCTCCAAGATTAGGGCGGGTGAAACGATATCGCTGAGGCCCGCGCGGGGCATTATGAAAGCGGCGATGCTCACGGAGAGTGCGGACAGGGCGACGAGGCCGGTCAGGAGGAGCGCCAATCGTTTAGACACGTAGCATCCTCCGCGTCCGCTCCCTGTCCAGGAGGTGCCAGAGCAGCACACCCGCGGCGAGCAGGATGAGGCACGCGCCCAGGACAACACCCACCTGGGCGATGGCGCCGCTGGTCAGCATGGTGTCGAAAAGGTCTACGCCCTGATTGGCAAGGCCTTGCAGTGCCTGCCCCGACTCGCCCAACACGCTGCTTGTGACATCGCTGGTCGGAACGGTGGTGTCTGCGCCTGAGGAGAAGAGGTGCAGCAGACCGCTGCTGGGCAGCAAGAGAAGCAGTAGCCCCAGCGCCGCCGAGGCCGGGACAAAGACTCGGTAGAGCAGCTTGCGCCAGACGAGCTTCGGGTTGGTGGCCCGCTCCTGCACCAGTGCCATCACCTGATGCAGCATGGTCGCCGGCGGTTCGATGGGGCGCAGGCCCTCGAGGGCGCTCACAGCCTGCTCCCACTGGTCCAGGCGGGCGCGGCAGGAAACGCAGGCCTCCACATGGCCCAGCAACTCTCGTCGAGCCGCCTCGTCCAGGCTACCGTCGAGGTATTCGTGGATCTTTTCTCCGGCGTTCTTGCAGTCTATCATCCGATCCCCTCCACACCTTCCAGCCTCAGCCTCGCCGAAAGCAACTCTCGTGCGCGGTGAAGGCGCGTCTTCACGGTACCCAGCGGCATATCCAGCACCTGTGTCATCTCCTCGTAGCTGAGGCCGCTTATATGCCGCAGCAGCAGGGGGCTCCTGTAGTGGGTTGGCATGCTAAGGATGGCGCGCGCCACCGTCTTCTCCATCTCCCGGTTCTCCACGACCTCCTCCAGCGTGCCGCTCCTCAGTGAATACTCTATCTCGCCGAGGTCCGTCTCCTCGCGCCGTCTGCGCAGGTGGTTGAGGCAGAGGTTGACGGCGATGCGGTACAGCCAAGGGGAGAAGCGTCCGTTGGGGCGGAAGGTGGAGAGGCCGTCGTAGGCGCGGATGAAGGCGTCTTGCGTCAGATCGCGGGCATCCTCGCGGTTGCCCGTCATCCGATAGGTCAGGGAGTAGATGCGGCTCTGGAAGCGGCGCACCAGCTCGGCGAAGGCGTCGGGATGGCGACGCGCCCGCTCTACCCAAACCTCGTCGGGTTCGAGAACGCCATCGTTGGGTGTGTCGCCTTTACCGGCGAGCGCCAGGGACGGCAAGCGCCAGCCCGCTAGACCTAATGCCTCAGAAACCAAGCTCGTCTCTCCTGCTCATTGACCGAGCCCACCGTCCCTGACGTTCTAATACCTAATACAACGGCAGGCCCCGAAAGGTTTCACGTGTGCACGGTTTAACATAACACCAGGTTGGTTTCCGGGCAAGAGATAGAGCACCCAGCACAGAGAGGCTGGCTGGCGATGGTTCGACCGGGCAGTTACGCGTTAAGCCTGCGCCGCGTCTCGGCGTAGCGGACGAGGGCAGACATGGCGCGGGCACACTCCTCGGGCGTCTCGTAGATGGGGACCTGGGCGGCCCGCAGCAGCTCGATGCCCACGCCCGCGTTGGCGAAGGGGGGCATCGCAAAGAAGATGACAGGCTTGTCCTGCTTGCGGGACACGTCTATGACGGCCTCGGCCCAGTTTATGGAGCTGCGGGCCGCCTCGACGACGTTGCCCCTCGCCATTCCGATACTGGATGGGGCGCTGAGGATGATGCCGTCGATGTAATCGAGGCTGGCGAGGGTCTGCAAGATCCTGATGTCCAGTCCGGGTGGACTGCCGGCCAGGTCGATGGGGTTGCGCGGTGGCGGCACATGGGGCGCAAACTGCTGCTTGAGCGTCGCCTGCGTCTCGGCGTCCAGCTCAGGTAGGATGAGGCCGAGTTGGCCGCAGGCATCCGCCACGGTCACGCACTGGCCGCCGCCCGTCATGAGGACGCCGATGCGGTTGCCCTGTGGCAGAGGCTGTGTCGCCAGGGCCTGCGTCATCTCGAAGGGGTGGAGCACCTCATGCCCGCGCAGGATGCCTATCTGCTTGCAGATGGCATCGAAGACCTCGTCGGGGCCGGAGAGGGACGCCGTATGCGATGAGACGGCCTTGCGGCCTTCGGCGGTGCGTCCGGCCTTGTATATGGCGATGGGCTTGTGGCGCAGCACCTGGCGCGCCACCTCGAAGAAGCGCCGTCCCTCCGACATGCCCTCCATGTAGAGGACGATGGCCTTGGTGCTATCGTCCTCGGCCAGGTACTCCAGGTAGTCGGCGAAGCCTAGGTCGGCCTGGTTGCCGCTGCTGACGAAGAGGCCGAGGCCGAAGCCCCTGTCTCGGGCCTTGGCGGCGAGGTAGTTGCCCATGGTGCCGCTCTGGGAGATGAAGGCTATGCCGCCGGTCTCCCGCATGTCCAGTCCGCCTGCCGTGCTGAAGCGACCGGCGGGGCTGCTGATGCCCATGCAGTTGGGCCCGACGAAGCGGATGCCGCGCTGCCTGGCCACGCGCACGATCTCGACTTGCAGCCGTCTGCCCTCCTCGGTCCCGATCTCGGAGAAGCCGCTGGAGATGATGACGGCGCCGCGGATACCCTTGTCGCCGCACTCGTTAAGGACCTGCGGCACCTGGGGCGCCGGCACGGTGATGAGGGCCATGTCGACCTCGCCGGGGATGTCTAGGAGGCTGCGGTAGGCCGGGATGCCGATGACCTGCTCCTCGTGGCGGTTGACGGGGTAGATGGGGCCGGGGAAGCCGTTGCGCTGTGCTGAGAGTATCTGCCGGTAGCCCCACTTGCGCTGGTCGTTGGATGCCCCGATGAAGGCCACGGACTTGGGCTTGAAGATGTGGTCCAGCTGCTCAACGATGGATTCTGGCAATTATTGCACTCCTGATAACGGTAATCCCCTGCCGCTCACCGTCCTCACTTGATATAGTCTAGGATTTGATTCACAGTTTCTTGAGGAGTTTGACGGCTGTTGTCTATGATTACCCCAAATGAAGGGCAGTTCACCCCTTGTTCGTAGTGATATTTGATTCTATCTCTCTCCCAGTCGTCAAGCTCTCTTTGACCTCTATTGTTGAGAGCCACCTCCAGCTCTGGGCTTAGTGTCACGACATGAATCTTTTGATTGAGTGTTTCGAAATCGTTGATTAAGAAATCATAATCCTTCTTTGAGAGAGGGTAGGGGAGGATCACATTAATCCCCCTTTTGGTCAGGTTCTTCGTCACCGAGGCCGCATTCTCGAGGTTAATGGGGATGGACTCTTCAAGGGGGATCCAGTCAATGAACTCACTGAGCGTATCGATTTCGACGACAGCGGTGTTTCCGATCCTAGCCTTCAAAATCTTTGCTACGGTTGATTTGCCAGAGTTGATTGAGCCGTTCAAGAGGATTATCATGACTGACTCGACTCGACCTATACAGGATGATCTCACGTAAGTTAGCGTAGTACAACTGCTTGATTTGCGCCCGCGATAGCCGTGTCACCCTAAGCGAATGCGAAGGGTCTTG
>JACQUE010000006.1 GCA_016210425.1 Chloroflexota bacterium
GTCTTGATGGATTGTGGCGCTGCTGAGACGAACCCCTCGTCTCTCAGCAACGCCTCGGCCGCTACGCGGCCCCGCAGTGTGGCCACGATCTTGTGAGCTGTCCGCTCACCGATGCCGTCCAGCCGCCGCAAGGTCCGCACGTCGTCATCCTCAATGGCGCGAGCGATGGTGGAGATGGAGAGGGTGAGGGCCCGAGCGGCCTTGATCGGGCCGATGTCTTCCACTTGGATTAACTTCTCGAAGAAGGCGCGTTCATGGGGGCGGCTGAAGCCGATCAGTGTCGGACGCGGCTGCCGTTCCGATACGTGGTAGTATATCTCAAGATCGATGGGCTCGCCCTCCCTCTTGTCTTCGAGGGCGCGCATCACGAAGGCCGGCAGCAACACCTCATAGCCGAGGCCGCCCACGTCCACAATGACCCGCTGCTCATCCTGGCTCTTTCGGAGAAGCACTCCGGATAGGTGAGCGATCACACGTTCCTCCCTGGCCCAAGCGCCAGCCTGTGCTCGGCATGGAGACAGTGGTAGAGGGCGAGCGCCAGGGCATCGGCGACATCCGAGGGCGAGGGGGGCTCGGACAACTCCAGCATCATCTGGACGGCTCGTTGCACCTGCTCTTTCGAGGCATGGCCGCTGCCGGTGATGCCGCCTTTCACCTGGGTGGCGCCGTAGTGAAAGACGGCGAGCCCAGCCTGGGCCGCTGCAAGGCAGATGATGCCGCGCGCATGGCCCATGAGGATCGCAGTGCGGGGATGCTTGTAGTGGGAGTAGAGCTGCTCAAGAGCGATGGCCTCGGGTTGATAGGCTTTTATAGCCTGGGCCAGGCCTTCATGCAGCCCCTGCAAGCGGCGCTCCAGCGGCTCGCCGGCGGCGACGACGGCGATAGCGCCCCCCTTTATCAGCGTCAGCTTCCGGCCCGTTACCTCGACCACGCCATAGCCGGTCGTGACCAGGCCGGGGTCAACTCCCATTATCCGCATGTTGGGAGCCTTTCGCAAGATTGGGGGGTCGGTCGCAGTGCCGCAAGTGACACCGCGCCTTGCGAAGAATTATAATTCCTATGGCAGGTGCTGTAAAGGCAGCTACGCGTGCCGGCATCTGCTTTGAGGATAGAATGACTGCTAATCGCCCCGTTTTTATGGTGATCGACGGGCACGCGCTGGTGCATCGGGCCTATCACGCGCTGCCTCCCCTGACGGTCAGCAAGACAGGCGAGCTGGTTAATGCCGTGTATGGGTTCGCCAGCATGCTGCTTAAGGCCCTGGCGGATTTCAAGCCCCAGTACTGTGCCATCGCCTTCGACCCCGGCGGCGCTACTTTCCGGCACGTGCAGGATGTTACATACAAGGCGCACCGGCCGCGTATGGGCGAGGACCTATCGCAGCAGTTTCGGCGCGTCCACGAGATCGTCGAGGCATTAGGCGTGCCATCATTCGTCGTGTCCGGCTATGAGGCTGACGATGTCATCGGAACGTTGGCGCGCCGTGCTACCGAAGAGGGGCTCAACACAGTAATCGTAACCGGCGACCTGGACGCCCTGCAGCTTGTCTCCCCCAGCGTCTCAGTCTTCACCCACCAGGGGCATCTGGGCGACACCATCCTCTACGATGAGCAGACGGTGCTGGAGCGGTATGGCGTGCGACCTAGCCATGTCACCGACATGAAGGGACTAAAGGGCGACACATCGGATAACATCCCCGGCGTCCCAGGCATCGGCGAGAAGACGGCGGCCAGGCTCGTGCAGCAGTTCGGCAGCATCGAGGGGATATACGAGCATCTGCACGAGGTGACGCCGGCGCGGTTGCAAGAGATTCTGCGCATCAATGAGAAGGCGGCCCGCCATAGCAAGTGGATGGCAACCATCGTCACCGATCTGCCGCTGGAGCGCGACCCCAGCTCTTGCCGCTTGGGCGCATTCCGCAAGGAGCGGCTGGTGGAGCTCTTCCGCGAGCTGGAGTTCCGAAGCCTGCTGTCGAAGGTGCCTCAGCCTACTGAGGAGCCCGAGCCCTCTATCAAGGCAGAGGCAGCGCCCATTGAGACGGAGTACAGGATCATCTGCAAGCCTGCCGAGTTGGAGAGCCTGGTTCAGGCATTGGCCTCCAGTCGCCGCTTCGTCCTGGACCTGGAGACCACCTCTCAGAACCCCATGCAGGCGGAGCTAGTGGGCCTATCCTTCTCGCTTGCCCCCGGCAAAGCTATGTACGTGCCGGTGGGGCACCTGCAGGCGGGACTAGAAGGCCAGCTTCCCCTCCAGCAGGTGCTGTCCGCGCTCAAGCCGGTCCTTACCGATGAGCGCATCGAAAAGATGGCGCACAACGGCAAGTACGATATGACCGTCCTTGCATCATACGGAATCCCGCTGGCCAACTTGTCCTTCGATACCATGGTCGCCGCGTATCTCCTGAATGACAAGGCCCTGGGGCTGAAGGACATGGCCTTCAACCGCATGGGCATCGAGATGACGCCTATCTCGGAGTTGATCGGGACAGGGCGCAACCAGAGGAGCATGGCAGAGGTCGATATCCCTGCCGTCGCCCAATACGCCTGCGCCGACGCCGACATCACCGGGCGGCTGCGTGAGATCCTGGAGCCCCAGCTTATCGTCCAGGACCTCTGGCGCCTCTTCGCCGACGTCGAGATGCCGCTGGTGCCGGTCCTCGTTCGCCTGGAGAGGAACGGGGTTGTCCTGGATGCCCCCTATCTACATGAGATGTCGAGATCGCTGGGGGAGCAGCTCCAGCGGCTGGAGACGGAGATATACGATGAGGTGGGGCATCAGTTCAACATCAACTCAACCCACCAGCTTGGGGCCATCCTCTTCGAGGAGCTACGCCTTCCCGGAAAGCGTCGCACAAAGAACGGCTACTCGACGGATGCTAATGTCCTGGACAGCCTGCGCGGCGTCCATCCCATCATCGAGCTAATCCTGGAGTATCGCCAGCTCACCAAGCTTAAGTCGACCTACATCGATGCCCTGCCGGCTCTGGTCAACCCTAGGACGGGCCGCCTGCACACCAGCTTCAACCAGACAGCGACCGCCACGGGTCGCCTTTCCAGCAGCGACCCCAACCTACAGAACATACCCATTCGCTCCGAGCTGGGTAAGAAGGTCAGGCAGGCCTTCGTCGCTGGTGACCGAGGTCAGGAGATGTTCCTCCTGGGCGCCGACTACTCGCAGATCGAGCTGCGCGTCCTCGCCCACCTGTCGCAGGACCCCGGCATGCTCCAGGCATTCTGGAACGATGAGGACATCCACGCCGCAACTGCGGCCCAGGTCTTCGGCGTTGCCCAGGACCAGGTAACCTCAGACATGCGCCGGGTAGCAA
>JACQUE010000076.1 GCA_016210425.1 Chloroflexota bacterium
AAGCGAAGGGTCTCCCTCGAGCGAGTTTGGACAGATTCTTCGCCTGCGGCTCAGAATGACACTGTAAGTGGAGTGAGAGATGGCCAATCTTTATCTAGTTGACAAGCGCGCCGGCGAGCTGGCGCTGGACATCGCCAAGAACGACCCCGGGGCCAAGGTCGTCCTGATCCAGGACGGCGTCTATCTGAATGCCCAGGCCGCCAGCGCCGCGGGAGTCCAGGTCTTTGCCGTAAAGAGGGACATGGAGAAGCGCGGACTCGCGGAGAAGCCCGGCGTCTCGAAGGTCATCGACTACCCGGAGCTCGTTGACCTCATCGTGCAGCACAAGGTTGTGAACTTCGCCTAGCCGAAGCAAAGGAGGCGCAATGGCTACTGTAAAGGTCGACGAAACGCTGGACGTCCGCGGCCTCATCTGCCCCTATCCCCTCATCGAGGCCCGCGAAAAGCTGAAGACGATGCGGAAGGGACAGGTCCTGGAGGTGATAAGCGACTACAAGCCCGCCGCTGAGACCACCATCCCCTACTTCTGCCAGAAGAAGGGGTATCCTGTCGAGATCATTCAGGAGGCCGAGTCCCTCTGGCGACTCTACATCGAGCGCACAGACGACTAGGCCGAGGGTCGTTCCCGTCCCTCGCCGCTCAGGGGTACTGCGAATGGGGAGCAGCTTGCATATTTGAACCCCAGGACGAACGGTGGAAAGCGTGGAGCACATCTTATAGCTTTCCCTGAAGGGTCTCATCTGACTAACCAGTGTCGACATGCCTAGCCGGTTGTAACCAGGAAAGGAACTAATCATGCTATTCATGATCACTCAAGTACACACCCCTCAGACATGCCCTAAGGACGAGGGAGGCGCGGATCTATTGATTGACAAGAATGCTCAAGGAGTAACAGTCAAAGGCCGATGGGGCGCTTGGTCGGAGCATACCATTTGGTACCTGGTAGAAGCCGAGCAATCGGAGGCCATTCAAAGGTTCCTCGACCCCGGGATGAAGCGTTGCACTTGCACGGTGGCACCGGTTGCTGAAGAGCCAATAATAAGATAAGGCGATAGCTTATTTCTTCGAGCCGGGCAACGTGCACTCCAGAGCCGTGGCTTGCAAGGCCCAGGGTTTTGTAGGAGTATGGTTTATGCTGCATGCCCAAGCGCAACTGAACGGATAACGAAGATAGACATGCCCTATCCCCACGTGCCCTTCTATACTCTCACGGCGATAGCGCTCGCCGTCTTCGCGTGGGGCTTCGGCTCCCGTGTGGCCTTCTGGCTGAAGGTCCGGGGTTCCGCTTATGCCCCGCCGTTCAGTGCGCCACAGGCCACCCCGGCCCATGCCATCTCCCTGGCTACATTCCTCGCCGACGCCCTCTTACAGCGCCAGATCCTGCGTCAGTCGCGCCTGCGCTGGGCGATGCATATGTCCATCATGTGGGGCTTTATCGAGCTCTTCTTCGTGGGCAGCCTGGGCAACTTCTTTATGGAGCGCGGCTGGGTCTCCATAAGCAAGGACACTCCCTGGTTCGCCGCCTTGAACGAATCGGCCGGGCTGCTCCTCATGCTCGGAGTGTCAATCGGCTTCTACAGGCGCTATTTCCTGAAGCCGGCACACCTGCGCTCCCAGGGTGAGGACCTCGTTGTGCTGACGTTGCTCGGCGTGCTGGGCGTCACGGGCTTCCTTCTTGAAGCCGGCCGCTTCCTTGCGATCACCGAGGCTGCCCCCAATGCTCCCTACTCCTACGTAGGCCATCTTCTCTACCTGGCGGCCCATCGCATGAATGCCGGCTGGCTCGGCGTCTACCGCGTCCTGTGGTGGCTGCACGCTGTCATGGGCCTTGGCCTCGTGGCTTACATCCCCTATAGCAAGCTGCTCCACATGTTTAGCAGCCCGCTCCTCATCGCGACGCAGCGGCCTGTCCAAACGAGATTAACGAGCGCCGCAAAAGTGCCGGCAACGGCCGAAGGGTGACGGCCGCCTTGCGAATCTGGCTGATGGATAAAGTGGAGGTGCTATGCCAGACTGGAGTCTTGAGGAAAGCCTCTACGCCCTTCATGCGGAAGTCTGTAAGGCGCTCGCGGAGCCCAAGCGGCTCAGGATAATCACTGCCCTGCGACAGCGCGAGATGAGCGTCGCAGAGCTCTCGCAGTTCCTCAACATGCCCCAGCCTAACCTTTCCCACCATCTCGCGATACTCCGGCGCCTCGTCATCCTCAACGCCCGTCGCGACGGTATCCATACCTACTATTCTCTATCTAGCCAAAAGGTGCTCCAGGCGTGCGACATCATGCGCGAGGTGCTGTGGGAAAGACTAAGCCAGAGGGCCGCTCTCTCGCGACAGATGGCGACTGCCGAAACATAGCTATCGGCGATAGCCGACGCTTCGCCTCCCACGCAGCAAAGGCTCCTTCCTTGGCTAGCACTCAACTCTTTCCCTTTGACATTCTCCTCTTGTAAGCTGGATGTGAGGTCTCACATTGGACGGGAAGTCACCTGATATAGAGTTCGGCAAACTGACGCCACGCCAGCGTCTGGAGCTCGACGCCTGCACCCGTTGCGGCGAATGCGTCCGCGTCTGCGACTCGTTCAAGGCCGCCGGCGAGGAGCGTGCGGTCGTCAAGGGCATGATCCAGGGCATGCGTTCCCTTCAGCGCAACGGCCATGGCCTGGCGCGCATCTTCTCGCGGCAGGACAAGCGTCGGGCGATCTTGGAGCGCTTCATCGGCGGGGTCTATAGCTGCACCCTCTGCGGTCGCTGCACGCGCGTTTGCCCGGTGGGGATCGAAACGCGACAGCTCGTCTTCTCGCTGCGCGAGAACATCGTCGCCAGCCACCACGTGCCGGCCAACCTCGCGATGGTCAAGGATGCTATCGAAGAGGAGCACAACGTCTTCAAGTTCCCCAACCAGGAGCGCGCCACCTGGATCGACTTCATGGAAGAGCCACCGGATGATATCCTGGAGAAGGAGACGGCGGAGGTCC
>JACQUE010000078.1 GCA_016210425.1 Chloroflexota bacterium
AGCCTGTAGCTGCGCTCGATGGTTACTTTCTCCGAGGCCAGGCTCACATCAGCGACGGCGAAGTCGACCTGGCTAAGGATGGACTCGGGGCCCAGCACAGTGACTTTCTCCGGCGTAACCTGCGGTGTCTCAAACGTGTAGCCGAAGGGGGGCGAGTCCAATAGATTGACTTTAACGGGCACGGTCTGCCGCTTCAGCGCCTCGAGACGCACCTCAACTCTATCTGGTAGCACGTTGAGGACTCGCACCTGCTTGCTTCTAGAGCGTACGTTAACCGGAACCCTCTTCGTGCCCGCGTCTTGGCCTGACAGGTCGACGGTGGCGGTGAAGTTGCTGGCGCTCAAATCCCCCCAAACGTCTTCGGGGGCCCGCACGCGCACGCGCACCGACGGTATGGCCCCCAGCACGTCCAGGTCCTTGGGGACGTTTACAGGCTCAACGGGTATTTCTGGAGCGAAGGTATCGCTGCGGGGCGGATTCTGCTCCCCGGTTATGAAGATCCATAGGCTTGCCGAAAGCAGCAGCGCCAGCGCTGCCAATCCCAGATTGCTGCGGAGCGAAGAAAAGAAGCGCGCTGCAAGCATCCTGGCAGTCTGCAAGAGATCGCGGCTGATCCGGTTTATACGCGTGGGAAGGTGCCTTTCGGACATGACTTAAAGAGCCCTTGGGAGGCATGGGCATAGCCTCCCGCTATCGTTCCACTCGAGGCGTCTCGCGGTGCCTGTCATGCCGCTGCCCGGGGGTCTCAGGTTCCTGGGCCCCATACAGGTTTGTCAACACATGGCGCAGTCGGGTCTCATCGAGGCGGCTGATGACGCGGCCATTGTGGGCCACTGAGATATTCCCCGTTTCCTCGGAGACTACGATGGCGATGGCATCGGTCAGCTCGGTGATGCCGATTGCCGCCCGATGGCGCGTTCCCCAGCGGTAGTCGACGGACGGGTTCTCCGAGAGGGGCAGGAAGCAGCTTGCGGCGATAATGCGGTCGCCCCGAATGATGACCGCGCCATCGTGAAGGGCGGAGTTCGGGTAGAAGATGCTCTCCAGAAGCTGTGATGACACCACCGCATCTATCTGCACCCCGGCCTCCACGTAGTCCTGTAGGCCCGTCCCGCGCTGTAGCACAATGAGCGCGCCGTGGCGGCGCTCCGCCAGATTGGCGCAGGCCCGCGCCGCCATATTGATGGTATTATCCATTGCCGAGCCACCCAGCCAACCGCGAATGCCTGTCCTGCCGATGCGTTCCAGGGTGCGCCGTAGCTCGGGCTGGAACAGGATGGGTATGGCTACCAGGATGGCGGGGAACGAGTTGCGCAGGATCCAGCTAACCATAGTCAGCTCGAAGAGGTTGCTGAGCAGGAAGGCCAGCAGGAAGATAATAACTATCCCTCGCAGCAGGGCCATAGCGGTCGTGCCGCGCAGGACCACCAGCAGCCAGTAGAAGATCAAGGCGATGATCAGGACATCTAGAAGGCTGCGGAGATCGAATCGACCGAAAGTGGTGTTGATGGCCTGGGTGAAACCAGACACGGGGCGTTCCCCCTACGCCTGAGCGGCGCTACAAAAGTGGTGCTGAGGATCTTGCATTAGCGCGGCCAGGAGGGCCTTCTGGGTATGCAGCCGGTTGGCCGCCTGTTGGAACACGGCCGACTGCGGACTCTCCATGACCTCCGCCGTGATCTCCTCACCACGGTGGGCGGGCAGCGGGTGCATGACGATGACGCCCGGCTTCGCCAGAGCCAGGAGCTCCCCATTTACTTGAAAACCCGAGAAGAGCCTCCTCCGCTCCTCCCGCTCCGCCTCCTGGCCCATGCTGGTCCACACGTCGGTGTAGACGACATCGGCATTTGCGACGGCCTCTTGCGGGTCATCGGTGCACAGGATGGTGGAACCGCTACAGCAGGCTATCTCCTCGGCCCGGTCGATGAAGTCCTTTTCCGGGAGATAACCCTCTGGGGAGGCGATGCTGAACTTGATGCCGGTTAGGCAGGCGGCCAGAAGGAGGCTGCGGGCGACGTTGTTGCCATCGCCGATGTAGGCAAGGCGGATGCCCCTCAGCCGTCCCATGCGCTCGGCTATCGTCAGCAGGTCCGCCAGGGCCTGGCACGGATGCTCCCAGTCGGAAAGGGCGTTAATCACCGGCACGGAGGCGTACTCTGCAAGTAGCTCCACAGTGCGGTGGGCGAAGGTACGAGCGGCGATGGCGTCCACGTACCCGCTGAGCACCCGCGCGATGTCGCATACCTCCTCGCGCTGGCCGAGGCCGACCTCAGCCGGTGGCAGGTAGACCGAGTGGCCTCCGAGCTGCGCCATGGCAACGTCGAGGCTGACACGCGTGCGTAGGGACGGCTTCTCGAAGACGAGGGCCAGCGTCCGCCCGGCCAGTAGGGGCTGCGCGGGCGATTGCTTCAGTTGGGTGGCCCGCTCCAAGAGACAGCCTACCTCGTCGGACGTCAGGTCTGCTATCGATAGGAGGTGCCTGGTGGTCATTGCGGCTATCTAATCCTCTGGGAAATCGGTCTATAGTATATCACACCTGTCACCTGCGATTGTATCGATTCATGGCTGCGGTGATGCCCTCGGTAACGATGCAGTCGATGGCTTCTACGGCGAGGTCAAGGACCGGTGGCAGCTCGGCCCTTTCGGTCGCGTCAAAGGGACTCAGCACGTACTCGATAACTTGTTCGGGATCAGCCCACGCCGGCCTGCCGACGCCGACGCGGAGGCGGGGGACCTCTTCGCTGCGCAGCCGCTCGACGATCGATCCGAGCCCCTTGTGTCCGCCGGCGCTACCCCGCTCGCGGATGCGTATTGTCCCGAATGGCAGGTCCATGTCGTCGTAGACAACGAGTAGGTCAGGCAAAGATATAGAGAAGCGCTTGACCAGGGGTGCCACGGCCTCGCCGCTGTTGTTCATGAAGGTCTGGGGCTTTGCCAGCACCACGGGCACTCCGGCGACCGCGCCGGATGCGAGAAGAGATCGTGCGGCTCTTTCCTTCCAAGTCAGCGCGTGTTTCGCTGCGAATTGCTCGACGCAGCGGAAACCTATGTTGTGGCGATGGGTGGCGTAGGCCTGCCCTGGGTTGCCCAGTCCGACGATGAGCTTCATTGATGCTATCGGCGGGCGCTAACGGCGCGAGAGGATCACCAGCAGGCCAAGGAAGAGAAGGACGGCGCCGGCGCTGGTGCCGATTATGAAGGGACGTAGCCAGTCCCGCGTTCCCACTTTCGGCAGCGGGAGGTTGTTGCTGGTGGCAAGGGTGGCGGGCGTAGGCGTGACCGTCGGTGGCTTAGCCGGCGGAGTGAGCAAGATGCTAACGGGGGTGCCGATGTGGACCGTAGGCGTCGGTGTTGGCGTCTCGGTGGGTGTTGGGGTCTCCGTGGGGGTCGGCGTTGGCGTCGGTGTCGGCGTCGGCGTACCGGTAGCGGTCGGCGTTGGGGTCAGGATGGCCTGTGGGGTGGTCTCCCGAAAGGTGATGCTCGTTTGAGTGATGGCCGTCACCTGGAAGATGGCCGGCTGGCTTATCCGGTCGGCGAGGCGCAGGTTGAACTCCCCCTCGGTGAGGACGAACTGGAAGAACCCGTTGGCGTCGGTTATCTTCTCCGCCCCGGCCCAACCCGGCGCGTTCACGACCACCCTAACGCCCGGCATGCCCGCTCCGCTGCGATTCACCACGCGGCCATCCACGTTCTGCTGAGGGGCCGGCTGCTGACGAGGAGTGATTGTTACTTCGGGTGCAAAGATCACGACCTCGGGCGTCACTGTTGCTTCCGGCGCGCCTTCGGGTTTGGCGGCTAGGGCTTGCGGTCTCTGGACGGCCAGGCCAAGGGTCAGGAAGAAGCTCGCCGCAAGGAGCGAGGCCAGGATAGCAAGCGCCAGCTTGCGGCGGCTAATAGGCATTCTCGTCTCTGAACAGGGTGATGATAGTGCGTAACATTATCTTAAAATCCAGCCATAGTGTCCAGTTTTCCGTATACCAGAGATCGTAAGCGGTTCGCTCCTCAATGTTGACATCGCCGCGCAGTCCGTTCACCTGAGCCCAGCCGGTCAGACCCACCTTCTCCCTATGGCGGGCGGGATAGCGGGCAACCTTCTGGCTGAACTGCTCCACGAAGTGGGGACGCTCCGGTCTAGGCCCGACGACGCTCATCTCGCCGAGGAGCACGTTTATGAACTGGGGCAGCTCATCCAGAGATGAGCGACGGAGGAGCCGTCCCAAGGCCGTAACACGAGGGTCTCCGCGTTTCGCCCAGACCGGCCCGGTCTTCACCTCAGCGTCGGGCCTCATCGAGCGAAACTTCAGCACCTTGAAGGGCCTATTGTCCAGGCCGACGCGCTCTTGCACGTAGAAGACAGGGTGGCGAGGCGAGCTGAGCTTGATGAGCAGGGCGATGAGCACCATCACCGGTGAGAACACGATAAGCACTGCGCCGGCCACGATCAGGTCGACGGCCCGCTTCAGCATAAGCTTCCAGCCCCGCAGGGCCGCGTCCCTGACGCTGATCATCGGTAGTCCGTCCAGGTCGCCTATGTAGGCCTGTGAGCTACGAAGCTGGAACACGTCGGGGAAGATCCGGATGCTGACCTTCTCCGACTCGCAGTCTTCGATTATCTCCAGTATCTTCTCCCTTGAGAGCGAAGGCTCGGCGATGATAACGTCGTCGATGCGATGGGTGCGGATGATCTCCCCGACATCC
>JACQUE010000079.1 GCA_016210425.1 Chloroflexota bacterium
GAGCGCGTTGCCGCCACGAGGCCCAGGTCGTCAAGGGCCGCCGGACGCAGCCCCCGCATCAGCTTCCGCATGTCATCCAGTACCTGCCCCGCTATGAGCCGCGTGTGCGCCAACTTGGCTGCCAGCGCCGATTCCCTGGGAGCTATACTCTCCGCGGCCTCGATGCTGAAGAGGAGACCGGTCAACGTTTGCCCGCAACCGTCATGTAGCTCCCGGGATAACCTCTTGCGCTCCTCCTCCTGGGCCGTTATCGTCGCGCTCAAGAGCTGCCCTCGCAGCTCCTCCTTCTGGCGAGCGTCCTCATAAAGCATCGAGTTCTCAATCGCGAGCCCCACGTGATAGCCGATGGAATCCAGGAGGCGGAAGTCGTCGGCGGTGAAGGGGTTATTGCCGCAAGCGATGTTCATTACCCCCAGCGCCTTCTCCTTCGACTTAAGCGGCACGCTGACAAAGGAGCTTAGGCGTCCCTCGCGTATGGCCCCTGCCAGAGCCGGACACTGCGATTCATCGTTCACCATGAGAGTGTAACCGAGGCGGCGTACCTTGTGGCATGCGCAATCCGCCGATGCCAGAGCCGATTCGCGGCAGTCGAAGGGCTTGCCTGGGCTGGAGCGGGTCACCAGCCTCAGCCCCTGGCTGTCTCGGCCCCCCAGGAAGACGCACCCCGCATCGCTCTTGAACACTTTCAGGACCATCTGAGTCGAACTCTCCAGGACCTCCTCCAGATCGAGCGACTGGCCGACAGCTACGGCGATGGAGTTCAACGCCGAAAGCTCCTGGTTGCGCGAGACGAGGTCATCCTGGGCCCTGGCCAAGTTCCGCGTCATCGCTGTGAAAGCGGAGCTTAGCTGCCCGATCTCATCCCGACGCCGGTATGTGATCGCCGTATCGAAGTCGCCTGCGGCCACTTGGGTGGCGGCGACCGCCAGCATCTTGATCGGCCTCACCACCCCCTGCATCACAACCCAGACTATCATGAACACGCCGCCCAGGAGGATGCCCCCCAAGAGAAGGAGGCGGCGCTGGAGTTGCCTGGAGATGGCGAAGGCCTCTTCCTCCGACTGACGCAATGCCACACCCCAGGTGGTCACCGAGAGCGGAGCGAAGGCTAGGACGTCCTTGCGCCTTTGAGGCTGGTCCTCCGCACCGTGGCATCTGTGGCACGTCCGTACCGTGGCCTTGCCATCCACCACGAGTTGAGCGAAGCGGCCAGGGTGATCGCTCCTCTCGAAGGCTTCCGGCGGCTTCCCTGGCTGAGTCCTGGCCAGCACCATGCCGTTCCTATCCACCACCTCCGTGTACCCTGTGTTGCCCAGAGTCATCGGCTTGATGAAGCCAGTCATGCTGGAACGGCTCAGATCGATGGCTACGCTAATGGCGCCCGTCTTCCTGCCGTCCGAATCGAAGGTCGGGGCAGTTGCGAATACCACCGGCGCATTCGTGAAGGGTGACACGACTAGGCTCGATATCCCGGCTGAACCCCTTCGGACCCAATCGCCAACATATTGGGCGATCGATATCCCCTTAAAATCAGGACGAGGCGGCTCACTGTAGATTATCTGCCCCTCATTGTCCAGCAAGAACACCCCACCCGTCGACATGCCTGCCAGCCCCAGCCAGTCATCGAGCAACTTAGCCCTCTCGCCGAACTCGGCCTCCGTAGGCACCCCGTTAGGGAAATTGGCGGCAGCCGTCAGGTGCGCCAGCATGTGGCCCATAGTCTCATCGAGATGGCTTGCCACGGTCCGTGCTATCGTCAACCGTTCGTCCAGTGCGCGCTGGGTGCTCTCGTTCACGGACTGGATGCCGAGCCAGCTAAAGAGTCCCAGGCCGAAGGCGAGCCCTCCGAAGACCAGCAGGCTGATCCTCTTTTGTAATGTGAGGTTACCCAGAAAACGCATGGCCCTCTCCGGCAAACGTCCCCCGAACCACCACAACATCTTCCGCAGGCTTCCATTCGACCAGGGAATAGGTGCCTCTCTTTACCCTGAGGAACCTAGGGTCGGGCCCTATGTGGGCTATCAGATTCGTTGCCGGGTCCTTGCCAGGGACGTTGAAGCCGGCGGCAGCAACAGCCGCGCATAGCTCCCTGTAGTGCATCGGCCGTCCGGCGGCCCGCAAGGTCTCAAAGGCCATATCCGCCAGCCTCTGCCGGCGTAATGACGCCTGCCCGTTTTCGGCAAGAGCGCCAGCCGGAGCGATCCCTTCAAGCGCCAGTAGTCTCTCGACTGCAGCCACCTTCTCCCGCTTCCTCTTCAACTCAGCAGCCAGCGGCTCAAGCTGCCTCTGCAACTCAGAGATCTCCTCCAACAGGAGCTTCTTCCAGCTCAGCAAGACTGCCTCTTCCATCCACACGCTCCCTAACATGGAATCATAGCTAGCCTTTAGCCTAGAGCATCCCTATCCTGGATGCCACATTCTAGCATAGATCGGAAAGCTCGTCTAGAACCTGGAGACAAAAAGGCCAAATGAATGAACAAAGGGAGGGAAAGGGGTGGAAAGCCCTGGGGCTTTACAGGCGCAAGACGCCCCGGCGGAGGGATACCATGCCGGAGAGGGTGATGAGATGGATCACGGCGAAGATGGCGATAGCGATCGGCGCACCCATGCGATCGGCGATGGCGCCCGCCAGCAGCACGCCAAGGGATTGGAGGCCAAAGGTGGTCATGTACACGCCCATAACGCGCCCGCGCATCTCATCAGAGGCAACGGTCTGGAGGAGGGCGTTGTTGACAGCCCAGAAGCCCGTACTTGTGAAGCCAATAACAGCCAGGACCACCATGCTTAGATAGAAGTGGCCGAGGCTGCTGACCAGGACGAAGAGCAGCAGGGCGATCCCGAAGATGATCCCCAGGCAGAACTGAAGGAAGCCCTTGCGGCGGAAGTTGCCAAGCGAGGCGACGGTGAGCGCGCCTAAGAGGGCGCCCGCTCCCGTCGCGGAGAGAAGCAGCCCAAGGCCGGACGCCCCACGATGGAGCACGTCCTTTGCAAAGGCCGGCATCATCATCTGGTAGGCGCCGCCAAACATGACGGACATCAGCCCCATCACCGTGAGCGTCAGGATTATCGGCTCCTTGCGCACGTATTCCAGCCCGCTTATCATGTCACGATAGGCAGACGAGCGCGGCCGAATCCGGTCGCTCTTAAGTGTCAGCATAGCCATCGCCGTCATGAACAGCCCGTAGGCAGCAGCCTTGATGAAGTAGACGTTCCCCACACCGATCGCTCCAATGAGCATGCCTCCCACTGCCGGCGCCGCAACGCGCGACAGATTCATGCTGCTGGAGTTGAGAGCGAGGGCATTCATAAGGCGGCCCGGCCCCACAAGCTCGGGAACGATGGACTGACGAGCGGGCATGTTGAAGGCGGAGACGATCCCGATGAGGAAGGCGGAGGCGATGATGTGCCATAACTGCACCACGTCCGCGACAATCAGGAACCCGAGAACAATGGTGACAGCGCCGATGCAGCCCTGGGAGCCGATGAGGAGCGCTCGTTTCGACATGCGGTCGGCGGCCACGCCACCCAGGATTGAGAAGATGAAGATGGGGAGTCCGCTGCCGAAGTTGACCCAACCCAGGGCCAGTTTGGAGCCGGTGATGTCGTAAACCAGCCAGCTTTGCGCGATGCTCTGCATCTGGAGCCCGAAGAAGGAGATGAACATCGCGCCCCAGTATAGGCGGTAGTTGCGATCGCGGAGGGACTCGAAGGTGCGGAGCCAGCCGGTCAGGGCAACCTTTGCTGCCGCCTCTGCTACAGGCTCCCCTGGTGCTGCACTCCTGACCACTCGCGCCTCACCTGCCGCTACCAATGCTTAGCCTGCACGCCCGCGACCATCAGGCTCAAGCCAAAAGTAGCATCCGTTGCTCTTAGGGTCAAGGTGAAAGATGATGCCCTCTGTTATAACCAACCCAACCGGCAAAGCCACGGACGCCGGAGACGCGGTATAATTGCTTTGAAGACCCCAGCTTTCCGCTGAGGCCCATACGAGGTGGTAATGAGGAGGTGCAGGCATGAACTGCAAAGAGAGGTTGGAAGCCTATCTGCGAGAGAATAACGTCCAATACCAGACGCAGCACCATCCTACGGCCTACACGGCCCAGGAGGTGGCCGCGAGCGAGCATTTGCCCGGCAAGATGCTGGTCAAGGTGGTTATGGTCTTGGCCAATGGTGACATGACAGTGCTGGCTTTGCCCGCGCCGCAGCAGGTGGACCTGGCCAAGTTAAGAGCCGTTTTGGGCAAAGAGGTGCGGTTGGCGCGAGAGGAGGAGTTCTCCCACGTGTTCCCGGAGTGCGAGGTAGGGGCAATGCCTCCCTTCGGCAACCTCTACAACGTGCCGGTCTACGTCGAGAAATCCCTCACAGAGGACGAGACCATCGTTTTCCAGGCTGGAACCCATGCCGACACCATGAGCATCCAGTACAAGGACTTCGAGCGTCTCGTCCAACCACAGGTGGCAGAGTTCGCGGCCGGGCGAAGGGTTATGTCCCACTGAAGCTCGCTTCGCAGCAGCGGGACAAGCACACACTGCTTGTCCCGCTGCTCTCTCCCTTGCAAGCGTTTTTCGTCCTCTTCTCTAGGCTGCCCCACCAAAAGCTCCACAGAATCCGTCAACAAAGCTCCGCGAGCTCCGGCTTGGTGGTATAATCGGCCTCGCTGTAACCCGTACGCCTGGGGCCGGAGCACTTGGGGTTGCCAGCTCATCCCTTTCAATGTCCCCCTGCCCCGTCTGCAACTGACGCTCGCCGAGCCCATACAGCCCTAGCATCCGCATGTATATATTGTATATATTGAGGAGGTGGAGGAGGTATGCGTAAGCCAGCGCTTCTCATCGCCCTAGCCCTCTTGGTGGGCATCCTTTTGCCGGCCCCACTCCCAGCCACTGCCGACCCGGCCCTCGCCGGCGCCGTCGCCGGCAATCTAGTTAGCCCAAACGGAGCTAACATGTTTCTCATCGGGGCCAACTACGTCGGCGGCCCCGACCGCTCCTGGACGATGTGGCAAGATGGGCTTTTTGACCCTGCCCTCCTGGAGAAGGACTTCCTGAAGGCCCGCGCTGCCGGACTCAATTCGCTGCGGCTTTTCGTCCGCCAGCCGTTGCCCGCAGAGGTAGCCGCGGGGCGATGGGGGAAGCTTGATACGGTGGTAGCCCTCGCCGAAAAGCAAGGCATCAATCTCATCCTGACCCTCTATGACTATAGAGAAGATGATCTGGCGATGGCGGCGGCCATCGGAGCCACCATCGCCAAACACTACGCAGGTAAGGGCATCATTCTGGCTTATGACCTAAAGAACGAGCCCCACTACCAGGACCTCGCCATCTCCCAGTATCCGGGGTCTCCGCCACCGCTGCAAACAGACAGCCTAATAAAGAGCTATGGCGAGCAGATGAGCCAGGCGGACGCCGATGCCTGGCGCGCCGGAGACGGTGCAGCCCAGATACCCGCTCGCTTCTCCCCCCATGACGCCTATATCTATGCCAACAACTACCGCATCTACCTCCGGTTCCTGAAAGAGGCTGGGGACTGGATGACGGCTCGCAATTACGAGGGCTCCGTGCTCGATTTCATCGCCTCCCCCGATTCTGCGAGATGGCGCCCCCTGCTGGATGTCTTGAACCAGACGCTGGCTGCCTGGCTCAAGCCGCAGATCGACGCCATTCGCAGCGCAGATAAGGACCACCTGATCACCGTTGGCTACAGCGACCCAGTTCTAGCGGGCCTTCCTGCCAACAACGCCTTGGGCGCGGTCTCCATCCACCGCTTTCCCAACGTGGGCGCCAAGGCACTGCGTGTGGCCTTTGACCTGCTGAACGACATGCGCGCAGCCTTCCCAGACAAGCCCATGCTGCTGGAGGAGTTTGGCTACCCCAACGACTCCAGCGACCCCGCGCTCACCGCTCTGTATGAGGCAGCCACCATGCTGCACCTGATGAGCCAGGGATGGGCCGGCGGCGCCAAATGGTCGCTGTATGACCTGGCCAAGGGATGGGACGCGCGGGAGAACAGCTTCGGCCTTTACCGCGCGGACGGCAGCCCCAAGCCCATCGCCCTCGTCCTTGGGGCCATCGGCGAATACTCGAGGATGGGGACCCATCCCGCTGGCAAGCTAAGTGTAGAGGCCGAGCCCAGCGGCCCAGGCATACGCTACGTTTATTCCGCCCCCGATGCCATTTTCGCCGCCGGCCTCAGCTATGCCGATCCGGGGGGCCGTCTCAGTTTCGAGGCCGCCGAGTCAACCCAGGTCTTCGTCTTCTGGCCGAAGGGCAACGTCATCAGCATCGCCGCGACGGGCCCGGCCAGGGTGAGACTAAACCTCGCCGCCCTCCTGGGCTTCAAGAGTGCAGGCGACTTAGCTTTGCAGAAGACGGATGGGGCTGCCATCCCTTTTGAGAAACAGGGAGAATCGATCAGCTTCTCCCCTGAAGGAGGGCAGATCTATCAGCTAAGGATAGGCTCTCGGGCGGTGAATCCCCGCATCGAGATCGTCTGGCCACAGGACGGCAAGCCTGTGGCGGAGGCCAAGCTAGCCAACATCAGCGGCTATCTCTTCTATAACGGAAAAGGCGCCGTCATCTGCCAAGACCAGTCGCCCAACGTGCGTCTCTGGCGTGCCCTTAACAACGGTGTTGAGGAAGAGGTGGCGGTAGGAAAGCGGAGGAGTGTCAGCGCCCAAGGCCTGGCCTTCAGCGCCTGGGACTTCGACGGGGTGGACGTGAGCGCGGCACGGGACCCGCGCAACAAGTACTACTTCCGCCTCTCTGTCGATGGCCTGCCGGGACACGGCAATATCTGGAGCCATGGCGATGATGCCCGCACCTACCTGCCGGCGCCCGACGTACCGGCAGGTATCGCGCCCGCCGCTCCTCAGCAAGTGGACGGCAGGATCGAGATCGTCTGGCCGCACGACAACCTGCCGGTGGACAAAGCCACAAAGGCAAACGTCAGCACTTACCTCTTCCAGCGCGGCACCCTGCAGTCCGTCCCCGCCGACTGGTCCCCCACCGTGCGTCTCTGGCGCGCCCTCAACAGCGGCCAGGAGGAAGAGGTGGCAGTGGGACGAAAGGTGATGAAAAAGGCAGGAGATGTGAGCTTCCCGGCCTGGGAGTTCGATAACATCGACGTGAGCGCCGCCGCCAACCCCGTCAATAAGTACTACTTCCGCGTCACCGTAGACGGCATCGATAGCCACAGCAATATCTGGAGCCACGGCGCGGATGCCAGGACCTACTTCCCCAACAAAGATGTGCCAACCGGCGTAGCCGAATGTAGGTAGCCCCAGCCATCTTCCACCTCAGGGGGGCGTGAGTCACGCCCCCTTTTCCTTCTCTTCCCTACAGCGGTCTTTGCGGGCCTTACTGGCAAATCTGGGGCAGCCACAGATGCTCTCTTAGATTGACAAGGCGATAACTGGTCTCTACTATGTTGCCATTGTCCAAGGGCATATAGCTCAATCCAAAAGAACAGGCCCTAAAGAGCGCGAAAGGAGTGCCGATGAAGGAGTTCAAGGATAAGGTTGCTGTGGTCACAGGAGCTGCCAGCGGCATCGGCCGGGGGATGGCGGAGCGCTTCGCGTCGGCGGGAATGAAGGTCGTTCTGGCTGACGTGGAGCTACCGGCGCTAGCCGGAGTCGAGGCGCGAATCATAGACAAGGACGGTGCGGCTCTGGCCATCGCAACCGACGTCAGCAAACCCGCCGACATCGAGCGCCTTGCCGACCGCACCTTGAGCGCCTTCGGCGCCGTCCACGTCCTCTGCAACAACGCCGGCGTCTTCATGCCCGGCCGTCCTTCCTGGGAATGGACGCTCGCGGACTGGGAGTGGGTCCTGGGCGTGAACCTCTGGGGGGTCATCCATGGCATAAGGGTCTTCGTCCCCATCATGCTGGGGCAGGACAGCGAGGGGCATATCGTCAATACGGCATCGATTATGGGGCTGGTGACCGGCTCCTCTGATGCCACGTATGGGGTTAGCAAGCACGGCGTAGTCAGGCTATCGGAGTGCCTTCACCATGAGCTAGCAGCTATCGGGGCAAAGCTGAAGGTCTCTGTCCTCTGCCCCGGATGGGTCAGCACGGAGCTTGCCGATGCCGACCGGAACCGCCCGTCGAACGCTCCCACGCAAGGAGACGACCCACAGATCGAGGCGCGGCGGGTGTCTGTGCGCCAGGCGCTGAAGGGGGCAGGCCAGACGCCCGAGCACGTGGCTGAGTGCGTGATGGACGCCATCGTCAACGAGAAGTTCTACATAATCACGCACCCTGAGTGGAAAGACAGGATACGTGCGCGGATGGACGACATCTTAGAGGAGCGGAACCCGCGAGTTCAGCCGGCGCCCACCGGCTAGCCCAGTCAGTCGGGGAACGACCGAGCTATCAGGACCGAGGTCTTGGCCGCATGCAAGACCTTTTCCGTGACGCTGCCAAAGACCCATCGCCCGATGGCCGAGCGCCCATGGGTCGACATGGCGATGAGGTCGACCTCATGTGCCTCAGCATACCTCAGTATCTCCGCGGCGGCAGACCCGGAGCTCACCTCGCTGGAAACCTCGACCCCCGCCTTCTTCAACGTCTTCTCTATCCTGTCCAGATACTCGATAGCAGAGGAAGCGCGCCGCGCCTCCTCGTCGGCGGAGAATGGGATGTAGCTGAATTCGGCCCCTGGCACGGCTGCGACGAGCGCCGGAGGGGGCTCTAGGACGTGGAAGAGGGTGAGGTCGGCTCCAGTGATGCGTGCCAGGACCTCCGTTACGAGCACCACTGCCCCACCGCGCTCCGAGGCGTCCAGCGGCACCAGGATCCGCTTGAAAAGCCTCCTCTCCTGTATTTTAGCCTCGTCGGGTGGCTCTCTTACCAGTAGGACCGGCTTGTCCGCGTCTTGCAGGACCTTTGATGCGATGTTCCCCAGCGACCACGTCCCCCCGGCGGAGCCGCCCCGGGTCGCCATTACAATGAGGCTCACCTTATTCTCTTCTGCATACTCCAGTATCTCAACGGCGGGATGCCCGAGAGCCACCTCCCTGAGCACGCTCTGCTCCTTTTGAGCCCCCCATGCGGGGAGCTCCCGCTGCACCCTCTCGGCCACGTGCTCCAGATATGATCTGTAAAGGTTCTCCATGCCGAGGGCATCGGGATCGCAGACGCTAAACAGGATCAGATCAGCTCCCGACCTGGCCGCAATCTCCTCGGCATAAGGTAGGGCGCTCTCGGCTGCCGCTGAGCCGTCCAGTGGTACGAGTATTCTTTCAAACATAGCCACCTCACTAGATACAATACCACCGCTTGCCTGCTTAGTCCAACCTACTTAAATGCCGAAGTTCCGGCGGTAAGCCAGGCTCCACAAGCACATGGATTCCACCTTGTACAACGGGGAACTGGCATGTGAAAATAGCGGCTTTCAGCACACAGGTGCGTGTCATTCCGAGCCGCAGGCGAGGAATCTTGCCTCTCGAAGCAAGACCCCTCAACCTGCTGAGAGCGCCTTATCAAGCGGGTGTTGCCTGAGCCTGTCGAAGGCCAGCGCCGTTCCTTTCGACAGGGCTCAAGGAACGGCTAGCGCTGGATTTGTTCACGAGCTCTGAGAATGATCCGAGTGTCATGC
>JACQUE010000073.1 GCA_016210425.1 Chloroflexota bacterium
GCTGTAGACGTACCAGGAAGCGGAGATGCCGCGCTGGCAGCCGCGGGGCTCGTATGGCGGTAGCTTCGACTCAAGGAGGGGGTAATCGGTAGCCTGCATCTCCCAGGTGACGACGCCGTCCTTGACGAAGACGTTCCAGGAGCAGCCGCCGGTACAGTTGACGCCGTGGGTGCTGCGCACGACATTATCGTGCTGCCAGCGGTTGCGGTAGAACTCCTCCCACTGTCGGGCCTTGGGATCGATGAGGTCCTGAATCCAGCCCATGTCGCTTAACTCCTTCTAAGAGAACAGACTTCCTGAGAGTGCGCGGAGACCTAGAGGCTCAACTCTTCCCCTCCACGAGGGGCCGCCGAACGCCGCTCACGCGGCGCTGGCGCCACATGATATTGCCCAGCGCAATCAGCACCAGCGCGCCGCCCATGCCGATGAGCAGTAGAATGCCCGGGCTCAAGTTAGAGCGCTTAGCCTGAGCCGCTTCTTGCAGGAAGGCTTTCAGATCGGTCTGCTCCTGGGGTGTGAGCGGACGCTCACCGAAGACCGGTTTCATTATTGGGAAGGGCAAGGTGGTCAGAATAGATGTGAGGCCGGAGTCGCCAAACTTGGTAAAGGCTTGAGTGAGGTCGGGGCCGAGGGTCCCGCCGCCCAGCGCGCCAACGCCTGCGATGCTGTGGCAGGCTAGGCATGGGGTGCCGCCGTTTTGGAAGCGGGTGGAGCCGGTGAAGAGGCTCTTGCCCCTACCGGCGTTCCCGGCGGTCGCCGTCGGTTGAGCTGCGGCCTGGGTGGGGCTCACTTGTGCCGGCGTCTCAGCCGGCTTGGGTGCGGCTGCCGGCTGTGCCCCGCCCTGCTCGGCCAAGTAATCGATGACGGAGTTCACCTGGGTGGTGGTGAGCCCAAGGCTGGGCATGGCCGTGCCGGGCTTGACCTTATCGGGGGTCGAGATGAAGCTGGTGAGCCAATCGCGGTCCCGCCGCGCCATGACGCCTTTAAGGTCGGGGCCGACCTTGGTGCCCTGGCCTATGGTATGGCAGATGCTACATTTTGCCTGAAAAAGCTCCTTCCCCTCGTTGGAATCGCCCGCAGGGGAGGCCAGGACGCGATACGCCGGGAACAGTAGGAGAGATGCAAGTAGAAGAGGGATGAATCGGCGCATGGCAGCATGAGACGGGACAACATCCTTCAAAACCATGCCTCACCTCATTAGTTTGGATAAGATGGCTGTTCCCAGAACGCTCACGTGATGATTATCTCTAGGTGGGCCTTCGGCCACTTCCGGCTGGCTTGGGTCGAGGCCTAGTAGGGGCGGTTGCCAGATCCGAAGCTTCGGCAGGCTCCACATTCCAGACGGCCTCGGGCACAAGGCCCGCCTTGACCTGCTGCTCGAAGCCCTTGGCTAGCATCTGGAAGTCAGTGCGCGCCATGGCCCGGGTGAGAGCCTCCTGAACGCCCTGCCAGACTGCATGAGTGGGACATACGCCTGGCCGCGGACACTCGCCGCCCCAGAGTAGGCAGCGCGTAAAGACCAGGGCCCCCTGAGCCGCCTCGACGACCTCCAGGAGCGTGATCTCTTGTGGGGGCCTGGTAAGGCGCACGCCGCCGCGGGGTCCGCGCATGGTCTGGATGACGCCGGTTTTGGAGAGCACCCAGAGGACCTTCTGGAGGTAGGCCCCGGGGATCTGGTGGCGCGTAGCGATGTCTTTGATGTGGGCTGTCTGGTGGACCGAGAGGTCCAGGACCGCCCTGACCGCGTAGTCAGCCTGCCGCGTTAGCTGCACCGTCCACCCTCGTCATTGCAGATATGGATGTAGTCTTTATCTGCTTTTTCTAAGATTACAGGAGGCGGCACAGTATGTCAATATATAGGATGATGGAATCTCAAAGGAGTTATAAAAAGATCATAATCATGGCGCGGAGAAGATCGATGCGTTGAGGTGCTGGGGGGAAAGCTAGCGGGGTGGCAGGTTGCCTGCTGAGGGAAGATACAACTTCTCTGTGTACTCCTTAACCATTCGGCGAGCGCTGAAAAGAGGGGCGCAAGAGCGGATGGCCTCTTTGACCACCCTGACCCAGCCGTGGGGGACATTGTTGCGGTCGCGCTCATAGTAGAGGGGGACTATCTCCTCTTCCAACAGTCGGTAGAGCGCCTCGGCGTCCGCCGTATCCTCTTCTGTTGAGGAAGGGAACGGCCTCTCGTCGCCGATTACCCAACCGTTGGCCCCGTTGTAGCCTTCGTGCCACCAGCCGTCAGGTACGCTAAGGTGCGGCACGCCGTTGAGCGAAGCCTTCATGCCGCTGGTACCGCATGCCTCCTGCAGGCGTCGGGGTACGTTCAGCCAGACGTCCATGCCGTGAGCAAGATAGTGGGCCAGATGCAGGTCGTAGTCCTCAACGAAGGCTATGCGGCCCTGGAAATCGCGATCGGTGGCCAGAGCGTAGGCCTCACGCAGGAGGCGCTTGGACTCGAAGTCGGCGGGGTGTGACTTGCCGGCGAAGATGATCTGCACGGGGCGCCAGCGATCCTTGACGATGCGCTTCAGGCGGTCGATGTCATAGAAGACGAGCGCCGGGCGCTTATACTGGGCGAAGCGGCGCACGAAGCCCACGGTGAGGACGTCGTGGTCTAGGAGCGCGCCGATGGCCAGGACGTGCTGGGGCGCTACCCCGCCCTCGGACCAGCGCTCCTGGGCCCGCTCCAGGATGTTGTGCATCAGCTTGCGCTTCATCGTCAAGCACACTGCCCAGAGCTCCTCGTCGGGTATGTCGTGGATGGTGTTCCACATGCTCTGGTCGTCCTGGCGCTCCACCCAGTTCTGCCCCAGGTACTTGTTTAGCAACTGGTCGATCTCTGGTGCTATCCAGGTCGGAATGTGTATGCCGTTTGTGATATGGACGATGGGGATCTGTGCCTCGGGAAGCTCCGGCCAGAGCACGCGCCACATTCGCCTGGAGACGAGTCTGTGCAACTCGCTTACCGCGTTGGATCGGCCGGCCATGCGCAGGGCAAGGACGGTCATGTTGAAGGCCTCGTCCTGGGTGCCACCCTGGCGGCCCATCGCCAGGAACTGCTCTCGCTTGATGCCCAGCGGCGCCAACTCCCCTTCGAAGTAGCTTCCAAGATGCTTGTCGATGAGCTGTACGGGAAAGACATCGTGGCCGGCGGGCACGGGCGTGTGGGTGGTGAAGACAGTTGATCTGCGCACCTTCTCGATGGCTTCCTCGAAGGAGAGGCCGCTGGCTACTTCCTGCCTGGCTCGCTCGACCATCATAAAGGCCGGATGCCCCTCGTTGGCGTGCCAGATGGCGGGCTGCACGCCGAGAGCCTGGAGGGCGCGTACGCCTCCGATGCCCAGCACGATCTCCTGCTGCAGGCGAAGGTCAGGGTCTGCTATGTAGAGGCGGGCGCAGAGGTCCCTATCCGGGGGAGAGTTCTCCTCGATGTCGGTATCCAGGAGGTAGAGGGGGTTGCGACCCACACGCACCTCCCAGGCCCCGATGAAGACGGTCCTATCTCCCAGCTTGACCTGGGTTACGGGCTTTGGTCGGCCTATGCCGTCTATCGGCTGGGCCGGCACCTCGCTGTAGTTAAGCTGCTGGTAGATCTCCTCTTGCCACCCATCCTCGGAGATACGCTGCCGGAAATAGCCCTGGGGGTACATGAAACCCAGCCCGACCATAGGCAGCCCCAGGTCGCTCGCCTCTTTGCAGAAATCGCCGGCCAGGACGCCCAGACCGCCCGCGTAGATAGGAAGGGAGTGGTGGATGGCGAACTCCATGGAGAAGTAGGCGACGGGGCCTGAGAGGGCGTTGGGGTAGCTTCTCTGAAACCAGGTCTCCCGGGCGGCCATGTCGGCATCGAACGCCGCGAGCACGGAGTCATATAGCTCCAGAAAGCCCGGATCGCTGGCCGCTACTCGCAACCTGTCCGGATTCATCTCCCCTATCTGCTTGACCGCGTTGTGGCCGCTCTCTCGCCAAAGGGGGTAGTCGAGGGCGCGGTAGAGGTCGCGGGCAAGGGGGTGCCA
>JACQUE010000074.1 GCA_016210425.1 Chloroflexota bacterium
CACCAGACCATGACTCCACCTGCCTGGGTGACATTACGGAGAAAGTAATCCATGTCGTTCCAGTATGTCGGCGAAGACGTGACATCTCTATCTGTACCATCTTCTGGATGCCAGCCGCATTGGTTATTGCGTATCCGTCGTCTCCGGCGCCGCCCTTGCCGTTGGTCTGCTTGTAGAAGTGGCCGCCCGCTATATCGAAATCGAGGTCCTGGGCAGCTCCGGGGCTTCCGGCGAAAACGAGGGCCCCCAAAAGTATAACGAGAGACCCGACGATGCCCAAGGGAAGCAAACGCCTCATCATAGCCCCACCTCCAGCCTAGCACCGCTCCGCCTACGCCCAGGCAATCACCTTGTAGTAGCCTGAAGTCCGCCACTGCCCGGTATGCCAGCCTACATAGTCGCCCGCTCTGACCCAGATATTAGTTTGGTCCATACGGACGAAGGCCCCAAAGTCGGACCCGCCCCAGTCGTGCCAATGGGCTACCGATGGCCCTATGGCTGATACCTGATCGGTGGACCCTGGCGTGGCAGAAGGACCGCATAGAACCGTCACGGACTTAGGTAAGACGCCCAAGCCGTGCGTTTTTTGGTATTCACTCAGGGCGCTAACTTGGAACCACCCGCTTGCGGCTATTACATACCCCCCCCCACCGCTAGCTTGTCAAGCCCCTAGCCCCTTATGAGCCTGCATTCTCGGATTAGCATATTGCCAGCATGATAGCTTACCCCACCTCGTCGCCGTTGTGCCACGAGCTGCCCGATGCTATAATTGCCAAAAGCGATTTTCATCCCCCCACATTGTGGGACTATGCAAGAGACCTCCAGGGGTCCAATAGCGACCCTGCCCGCGTGGGTGAAGGCGTACGCGGAAGGGATTCTCGCGGACGCCGAGTTGCGGGCCGCGCGGGAATCGCTGGCCCCCTTCGCAGTCCTCCCCGCTGAAGACCCGGCCCCTCTGGCAGCCACCGATTTCGCCGAAGCCATCGTCGCTGCCCCTCGTACCATCCTAACCGGGCCGCCAGGGGCCGGCAAGACCGCCATCCTCCAGGCCGTACTCTACGACTACGCTCGCTACATCCTCTCCGATGACCCATCGCACCTGGCTGCCGACATCCTGTGCGAGGAGCGGCGGATTCCCGTCTACCTGGACCTCGGCGCGCTTCGGCGCGGCGACGGCATGGAGGAGCTTGTGGCCCTCTCCCTGGCCCGCTATCTACCCAGGGCCGGCTTAGACGAGGCTTTGAGCGACCTCTCCGGCGGTCTGCCGGTGCTGCTCCTCTCCGACCACCTTGACCGGCTCTGGGAAGCCTACCAGCTCGACGATGTCCCGCGCATCCTCGCCTTCATTAGAAAAGACGTCCCCAGCCGGCAGCATCTCGTCGCCGTCCGCGACCACGACCTGCCGCTGCTGCAGAGCTGGCTCCTGCCCGCCGCCCGAATGACTGTGGCCCCTCTCTCCGAGGACCAGGCATTCGCCCATCTCGCTATCGCCTTTGGAGAGGCGAAGGCCCTGGACGTTTTTCGTTTCATCACTGCCCACCGCCTGTGGGACCTGGCCGATAACCCGCTGATGCTGAAGGAACTAGCGAAGCTGCCGCAAGCTTCGGCGAACGCCGCGCCAAGCCGGTTGGACTTCGCAGTCAAGCTCGCCGATGCCATCTCCGGCGCCCGGGCTGCCGGTTTGCGGCAGGCCCTGGGGGAGATAGCGCTGGCCGCCAAACGGGATCCGGCCGAGGCTATCGCGATGCCGGAAGCTCGACGCCTCGTGGAGCGCTCAGTCCCGTGGGAGCGCGCCCGCATCGACATCGATCACTTGGTGCGTGCCGGGCTGCTCCGCTACACCGACGGGCGCAAGGCATTAAGCTACTCCACTAGCCTCTTCCTCGACTTCTTAGCCGCCATCGGCCTGGAGGCGACACTGGCCCGCGGGCGACGCCTCGCCTCTGAGCTTGCCCCACCCATCCATAGATGGTCCGACGCCCTCATATTCCTTTATGGCCTGACGCGGGATCGACGAGGGCTTCTGACGCAGCTACTGACGGACGCCGATTACGACAACATTTTCATCGCGGCCCGTTGCGTTACTGAGAGCGAGCCTCAGCCTTCCTGGCGGGCACTTTTGCACCCTCACCTCGGCGATCCGCGCCTGCATCTCCTGCTGGCCCGGGCCTTCCGCGAGTTGGGGTACCTGCCGGAGGCGCAACAGGAGTTGGAGGAGGCTTTGCGGTTCAGCCCGGACCGCGCCGACGTTCGCCAGGAACTGGCAAGGGCGCTGGGGGAGTCAGGGCGCCACCATGCAGCCATCGCTGAGTACGAGCGGCTCCTGGCGACCGCGCCAGGGCTCAACTGGCAAGTCGATGCTGCCCTCGAGCGAGCCAAGGCGGGCCAGACGGAGCAGGCGCTGGCGGAGCTTTCGCAGGGGGCACAGGAGATGGCCCGCGGCCAGGCTCGCGCCCTGGCGGCGCTGGCCGACCTCAAAGCCGGCGCGGGCCACGCGCATGAGGCCCTCTTCTCGCTGCGCGAGGCCATCAGGCTCACCCCCGAGCCCGCTTATCGCTGCCAACTCGCGAACCTTCTGGAGAAGGTGGGGCGCCGCGACGAGGCTATCGAGGAGCTGCGCCGGGCTGTCGAGGCCCGGCCCGATTCGGGGCAGGCGCACGTGGCGCTGGGGATGATGCTGCAGCAGGAAGGGCGCCTGAGCGATGCGCTGGAGGAGCTCAGGGCGGCCATTCGCGCCGAACCCGACAACTCGGAAGCCCATTTGCACCTCGCCCGCTGCTGCCGCATCGCGGGACAGCACCAGCGAGCCACCCTCGAGGCTACAAAGGCCCTGGCGCTGCGCCCCGCCTACGCCGCGGCCCAGGCCGAGGTTGGCCTAGCCCTGATCGGCGAGGGCCGCATGGAGGAAGGAGTGGCCGCCCTACGGGCTGCCTGCGACATGGAGCCGAACAACGCCGAGTTCCACCATCACCTGGGCTGGGCCGCCAAGCAGATGGGGAGCCTGGACAGGGCGGAAGCGGAGCTGCGCCTGGCCCTTCAGTCGCGCTCAGAGGACGCCGACTGGCACGGGGAGCTTGGAGCATTATTAATGGAAGCCGGCCGTCTGGGTGAGGCGGCCCGAGAGTACGAGAGGACAGCAGATCTCGCGCCTCAGAGCGCATGGCACCAGCGCAGCCTTGGCGTCGTCTACGGGCGGCTTGGCGAGGACGAGAAGGCGCTGGCCGCCTTCAGCCGCGCCCTCACCCTTTGCGCCGACTCAGCCTCGGCGATGGACCCGCTGCTCGCCGCCGAAATCCACAACGAGCGCGGCCAGCTTTTCAGCCGCCAAGGGCAACACGAAGAGGCCCTGCGGGAGTTCCGCCTGGCTACGGAGCTCATGCCCCATCAGCTTGACTATCGCATGCAGGAGGGGCAGGCCTACGGCTACCTGGGGCAGCCGCACCTCATGCTGAGCGTCCTGCAGCGCGCTGTCGAGATGCAGCCCGACGATGCCCTGGCCCGCTTCCGCCTGGCCCAAGCCTACGAGGCCCTCTGGTGGTACGACGATGCCTCGGCCGAGTACCGGCGCGCCGTTGAACTGGCGCCGGAGGAAGCCCCTTTTCGCAAGCAGCTAGGCAAGCTCCTGCGACAACTCGGCCGCCTGGATGAGGCGCTCGAGAGCTTGCGGATCGCCATCCGCCTTCGCCCAGAGGAAGCCGACGGGCATCATCAGCTTGCCCTGGCCCTCGAGGACGCCGGCGAGCCCCTGGCGGCGATGGCCGAGCATCGAGCAGCGGCCCGTCTCTCAGTCAACGACCCCGTCTACTGGCTGGGCGTCGGCAGGGCCGCGCGCAAGGCTACGCTCCACGGCGAGGCCCAAATCGCCCTCCGGGCTGCCATCTCCCTTGGCGGAGGCAGCGCCGCCTACGCCGAGCTGGCGCAACTCCTGGACGACCAGGGCCGCACCGAGGAGGCGCTGGCTGAGGCGCACCAGGCCATCGCCCAGGAGCCCAAGGACGGCAGCCGTTATCGCCTGGCCTCGCAACTACTGGCGAAGCTAGGACGGCGCCAGGAGGCCTTGGCCCAGCTAGAGAAGGCGCTCACGCTGGAGCCACAGCGCGCCGAATGGAAGCGTGAGGTGGGCCAACTCCTGGAAGAGGACGGACGGCGCCAGGAGGCTCTTGCGGCCTACCAGGAGGCCGTAGCCCTCGATCCGCGCAAGGCCATCTATCACTGGGAGTGCGCCCGGCTATATCAGGAGATAGGCAACCGGGAAGCAGCTCTGGATGCCCTGGAACGGGCCGTGGAGTGCGACCCGGCTTGGCCCCAGCCGAGGCTCCACCTGGCCGACGCCCTGCTGTCCGAGGGTCGGGCGGAGGAGGCGCTTGGCCACGCCGAAGCTATCCTCGCCGCCGACTCGCGCAACGCGGATGCCCTGGCATTGGCCGGCACCGCCCTCCACCGCCTCAGCAGGCTGGAGGAGGCCGCCATCCGCTTTCGTGAAGCCGTCGCGTTGAGGCCCGAGAGCGGTGAGTGGCGGGTCAGGCTGGGCGAGGCGCTCCTGGCGCTTCGGCGACCCGAGGAGGCGCTGGCGGAGCTGCAGAAGGCCCTCGATCTGGGTGAGGCTGCACGTTGGGCGCTCGCTCGCGCCTGCCATGAACTCGGGCGCAACGAGGAAGCCGCCCAGCAGCTCGATGTCCTCATATCCGCTAGAAAAGACGCGCCCGATCGCGAGCGGGGTGCCTGGCAGGCGCTCCTCGGTGAGGCCAGGTTGGCATCTGGGCTATGGCAGGAGGCCGAAGCAGCATTCCTGGCGGCTCTTAACCTGGGCGTCGATTCCCCCGCCACCCGGCGCATGCTGGGCACCGCCCTGCAGCAGCAGGGCAAGCACGATGCTGCTGTCGCTGAGCTGAAGCGATCGCTGGCATCAGGCCTGAGGGAGCCATCGGTCCTGCTCACCATCAGCCGCTCCCTGGCGGCCCTGGGAGAGCTGGACGCAGCTCTCGCTTACGCTCAGGAGGCGGCCCTGGCCGAGCCCGGCGCCAGCGAGCACCGGCGCCAGGTGGGGGCGGTCCTGCGCCAGATGGGCGACCGGCGCGCCATCGGCTGGCTGGAGGAGTTGGTGACGCAAGGCGAAGCCGACGCTGCTGTCTGGGATGAGCTCGGCCTGGCCCACGAAGCCCTCGGCGACAGCGAACGCGCTCGCGAGGCGTTCGAGAGGGCAGTAGCCCTCGCGCCCAACGAAGACATATATCACCTTAATCTTGGGCGCTGGTACGCCGCTGCCGGCAGATATGATGACGCCATCCCTGAGCTCCTGGCAGCCCAAGGCGCAGGCAACGGCGCCGAGTTGCACCATCTGCTGGGGCAGGCGCTGGAGGCCGCCGGACGACACCAGGAGGCCCTAGTCGAATACGAGAAAGCTATTACCATAGCCCCAGATTCCGGCGAGGGCCACTTCCACGCGGGCATTCTGAAGAGGAAGATGGGGCTCCAGCAGGAGGCCTTCGAGAGCCTCAAGGAGGCGGTCCGCCTGCAGCCCGATGAATCCGCGTGGCAGCGGGCACTGGCCGAGGCGCACCTGGCGGCTGGTGACAGAGAGGGAGCCCTCACGGCCTACCTCAAGCTGACTGAACTGCAGCCGCGCAACCCCGATTTCCTCTTCCAGGCGGGGCACCTTCTAAATGAAAGCGCCCGCTTCCGCGAGGCCGTCTCCCGCCTGGAGCGCGCGGTGCGCCTGAAGCCCAAGGAGTCCTCATGGCAAGCGGAGCTGGGGAAGGCGCTGGCGGCGACGGGAGACCCCGCCGGGGCACAGGTAGCCTATGCCGAGGCAGTCAGCCTGGCCCCCAAGGTCATCGGCTACCGCGTTCAACTCGCCGCCTGCCTGCGAGCGCAGGGTGAGATGGAGCCGGCCCGAGCGGAGTTGGAGGCGGCGATTGCTGCCAGCGGGGACTCCGCCGAGGCCCACTATCAGCTCGGGCTGCTTCAGCGAGACGAGCAGCGGTTCGATAGGGCGCTCGCGGAGATGGAGACAGCCATAAGGCTCGCGCCTAACGAGCTGCGCTACCGACAGGCTCTCGTCGAGATCCTGAACGTCCTCGGGCGGCGTGAAGAAGCCCTCGCCCAGTTAGCGGCCATCACAAAGGCGGATAACGTTTCCGCTGAGGCTCTGGCTGCCGCCGGCCGCCTCTATGAGCTCATGGGCAGCGACATGGATGCCCTCGGTTGCTATCGCCGCGCTCTCGAGCTGCGCTACAATGCCGGCTACCACATCGACTGCGGCCGCGTGTTGCGCAAGCTGGGCCGGCTGCAGGAGGCCCTAGCCGCCGTGCGCCGGGCCATCGCGGAAGAGGGGCGGGCAGCCTGGTACGCGGAGCTCGGGCTGCTGCTTGAGCAAACCGGGGAGGAGGCCCGAGCGCTAGATGCCTATCAGCGGGCCGCAGCCCTGGAGCCCCACCAGGCCGTTTACCACTTCCGCACGGGGGCGCTGCTCGAGAGGATGGAGAAGCATCAGGCGGCAAAGGAGGAGCTGGAGAAGGCCGTCCGCCTGCGCAAAGACTACCCGGAGGCCCTGCGCCACCTCTCGGCGGTGCTGGCCAAGCTCACAATGGAGCGCGGCGGCGTCCCGCCCAGAGCCAAAAGCTGAACGCGTTTTTATTGGAGCCACGGCAGCGCCAAATTACTAGCTGAGGCTGAAAGGCGGATAGCGGTCGGTAGTCAGAATGAACGCATAAACGGTTACCCGCAAAGACCAGCGGGTTACACCGACTACGAAGTCAAACAGGGGCCTCGGATAGCGGCCCGTAAACAGGATCGCGAACCAGGCGATGATTATGCATGCGAGGGCCGCGATGGTAAGGAAGAAGAGGACGACGTAATGGGGTATAGCGAGGAACCATTTCACTAGTGGCAACCAGCGATTGAGGTCCCGCTGGGCATCCGGATAATCGATGGTGATGTGGACGGCCTGGTCTTCATCGGTCGAAGGGTATTCGTCCCTAAGGAGGGCGAAATAGGCGCCCACTCGAGTACCGAATTTGGTTACCGCCAGGTTCCAGTCGAACCACCACCTTGGGTATTTCTGCCGGAACAGGATCATGAGCAGGGCCGGCAAGAAGACGATGGCGCCCGCCGCATACGAATTGTCGTCGTTGCTCCAGTTTCCCGTAAAGCCGGGAAGCAGCGCAAGGACGATAGCGATCGGGATGAGCACAATGATTCTGAAGAAAGAGGTAAACCGGTCCAACGGGCGATCGGGGTAATCGATGGATAGGGTGGCCGGGTACCTGGATTGGGGGTCCATAG
Organism: Chloroflexota bacterium; assembly: GCA_016210425.1. GTDB lineage: Bacteria > Chloroflexota > Dehalococcoidia > JACQUE01 > JACQUE01 > JACQUE01. Next base: position 7,285 of record JACQUE010000074.1, read on the forward strand.
CTGTCGGCCTCCTTATAAACTATGTGCCTTTTCTACCGCCTTTTCACGATATTGTCAATGGAAGCTTGGACGAGCGGTATTTCCTTTGCCTTTCTTATATGTTAACATGACCCAAATATAGAACCCCCCAAAACTATCCCCCCGTGGGCCGTTAGCCGATCTCCGCAAAGGAGCTAAGGGGCTGTATGGAATCGATGCCGAAGATAATGGCAGGCATCATCTTCGGGCTAGGTGTCATTACAGTTATCCTGGGTTTGGTCATCATAATGGCCAAAGAGTACCATGAAACTTTGCGGGTCCTCTCAACCCACTCCACGAAACTGAGCGGTAGAGCGATAACCGAGGAGGGTATGGGGCCGGTGTTGGACGGTATGTCCCGCCTCATGGATGCCATCCGCAGGCTTATCGCCACCGCAGTTGGTGTGGGAGCTTTCCTTTGCCTCATCGGCGTCGGCATGTTCGTGCTCGGCTACTGGATGTTCGTTAGCCGATAGCGGAAAGCTGTGACTTCGGCGGCGCGGCGACTCGCAGGGCGGAGGCTCTGATGGCATATCGGGAGGAGAAGGAGTCGAGGGGTTTTGAGCCCTTAACCGAAGCGGAAGAAGGCCTTCTCCAGCGCTACCTCCAGGCGCTCGCGGCTGACGACGGGCTGGCGAAGGCCGCTGGCGAGCACGTTGCCCTGGGTCTGCAAGACGAAGAGACGGGCTCTCGCCTGGATGAGTCTTCCCTTCTTCAAGAGGGGGAGCCTGTTGTGCTTCTGGGGAGCCCCGGCTCCGGCAAGACATCGCTCTTGTTGAAGCTGGCCTACTCACTGGCAGCCAGCCCAGGCCCTCAGAGCCCCGTCTACCCCATCTACCTTCCTCTTCAGAAGCTGCGCGGCCCGGCCATCGAAGACCTCATCGTCGAAGCCTTTGCTCGCTACGGCCTGGCCGACGAGGCGCCCCCCCTGCTAGACGGCCTCCTGGCGAGCGCGCCCCTGGCCCTGCTGCTGGACGGCCTCGGGGAGATCCCGCGCCACTACCAGCTTGAGGCCGTGGAGTCCATCGCCACGGCGATGGGCCGCCTCGGCCATCAGACCTACGTCATCACCTGCCGAACCTACGATTTCTCGCTATTTAAGTCCTGGTTCGGCCGCGCCCGCCGCCTCAGCCTGCGCCCCGTTGAAGACCGAGAGCTGGGACAGCTCCTGGAGCGGCGTGTTGGCCGCGAGCGAGCCCGGGCGGTATCGACGGACCTCCACGCCCAAGACGATCTGGCGGAGATGGCCCGCAACCCGCTGGTGCTGGAGACCCTCGCCTGGGCGCTCTCCGGCACCGAGGAGA
>JACQUE010000084.1 GCA_016210425.1 Chloroflexota bacterium
ACTAGACGAGTCCCCAGCACGCGGAGCAATTGTAACAAGGAAGCAAGCTCCGGTCAACCAGCCGTATTGACAGCGGACTGACGGGCAGGTCATGATCGAGCAAAGGGACCGGTGAGGAGAAGGAGGATGCGGATAGTCTTCATGGGCAGCCCCGACTTCGGGGTGCCCACCCTACAGCGACTTCTGGAGACCAGGCACCAGGTGGTGGCAGTCTACACGCAGACGGACAAGCCCGCGGGACGTGGCAGGGACGTGGAATCCCCGCCTGTGAAGGCGTTTGCCCAGGAGCATGGCCTCCAGGTGCTGCAGCCGAGGAGCCTGCGGCGGCCCGAGGAGGTCGAGCGACTGCGAAGCCTCTCTCCCGACGTGATTGCTGTGGCTGCCTATGGTAAACTCTTGCCCCAGGACGTGCTGGATATCCCTCCGCACGGCTGTCTCAACGTCCACCCTTCGCTGCTGCCGCGTCACCGTGGGGCATCACCCATCGCGGGCGCTATCCTGGCCGGCGATGAGGTCACCGGCGTAACTATCATTCTGATGGACGCGGGCATGGATAGTGGCCCCATCCTTCTCCAAGAAACATACCCAATCAGCCCCGATGATACGACCGCGACCCTTATGCCGAAGCTCGCCGAGCTGGGAGCGGACCTCCTCGTCGAGACGCTGGAGAAGTGGCTAAAGCGAGAGATCGCGCCTAAGCCGCAAGATGAGTCGCGGGCAACGTTTACCCAGCTTCTAACCAAGGAAGCGGGGGAGATCGACTGGCGGCTGCCGGCGGTGGACATCTGGCGCCGCGTGCGCGCCTACCAGCCCTGGCCCGGCTGCTACACTCGCTGGCAAGGAAGGGTACTGAAGATAACGGCCGCAACGCCGGTTGACAGCCAGAGCCCCGGGCCTGGGAGCATTGTCAGTCTGGTCAAGGCTGTGAACGAGGGTGCGGCTGTCGGCGTCGGCACCGGCCAGGGCATACTGGGGCTAATACGTTTGCAGATGGAAGGGAAGCGAGAGCTGCCGGCGGAGGAGTTTGTGCGCGGGCAGAGGGGCTTCGTCGGGAGCGCGCTGCCCAGCTAGTGGGCCGGAGCTAGGCAGGTTCTCCCTCTAGCGAAGGCGCTTCTTCGCTGCAATCTGTGCGCCTCTCCCACTCCTCTCGCGTTATGTCCATTAGTACGAAGCTGTGTCCGTCCCGTGCCACCCGCTGCCTCTCTTTGAAGCCGCACTTCCGGAAGCACTTCTGAGCGCGAATGTTCCAGTCGAGGGTGTAGAGGTATATGCGGCGTAGGTCGGTGGTCTCGAAGATGTGGCACAACAGAGACTCAACGGCGTCCGCCCCATAGCCGTGGCTCCAGTAGCGTTTGTCGCCGATCATGATCCCGAGCTCAGCCTGCTTGCGGCGCTGGTCGATCTCGTAATACATGCAGTTGCCGATGTGCTTGCCCACTAGGGTATCGATGGCGAAGCGGCGGCGGCGCGGGCTAGGATGGCGCAGCTCGTCCTGATAAAGGGTCGCGAACTCGTCTAGCGATAGGCGAATGGGCACCGTGGCGTCAAGGCGAGCCAGCTCCTGATCCAGCCGCCAGGCGTAGTCGTTTCGCCCGTCGCTGGTCCGCTTTTCTCGCAAGATGACCTTGCGCCCGCGGACTATCTCACCGGCGACACTTTTGTGCTCCCGTCGTCGGGCTTCACTCGTTGCCAACGTCGGGCCCTCCTTCTTTAGCCACCCCCACCATTTCCATGGCCCTACGAACCACCTTGGCTTCGTTTCCATAGGTCAGCTTTCGACAGGCCTCCTCGGCATCGAACCACTCGACTATATCGAACTCGCGGTCGTGCAGGCCCACGGAACCGCCAACCGGCTCCATGAGGTAGTGATGCACTGTCTTATGGTAACGCGTGTCCTCATGAGACCCGACGAACCAGTAATCGATGGATGTAACCTTATGGAGGATGCGCACCTCAAGGCCGGTCTCTTCCTGGACCTCCCTCAGGGCCGTCTCCTCCAGCGTCTCGCCAGGGTTCGGAGTGCCTTTAGGCAGCCCCCATATCTCAGGCTCGTTGCGCCCGCATAACACCACCTGCATCTTGCCGTCCACAACGCGATAGACCACCCCACCGGCCGACACAAGACGTTCCGTTCGCATAGGGCGACCGCTAGGCCGGCCCTCCAATCGGCTGGACGATCTCCCGTAGCGGCACGTACTCCAGCGATAGGGCTTCGGCCACCGCGGAGTGGGTGACATGCCCCGCGTGGGTGTTGACCCCCTTCGCCAAGGGCTCGTCCTGGGCGATGGCCCTCTCAAAACCATAGCGGGCCAGTTCCATCACATATGGCATCGTCGCGCTGGCGAGGGCCAGGGTCGAGGTGCGCGGTACCAGCCCCGGTATGTTGGGGACGCAGTAGTGGACCACGCCCTCTGCTACGTAGACCGGATCGCTGTGGGTCGTGGGACGGGAGGTCTCGATGCAGCCTCCCTGGTCGATGGAGACATCGACTATGACGGAACCCGGCTGCATCGTCTGAACCATATGCCTGGTCACGAGGCGCGGCGCCCGAGCGCCGGGCACCAGGGCTGCCCCTATCAGGAGGTCCGCCTTCTTGACGCTTTCTGCGATGTTCTGGGGGTTGGAAGCGAGGGTTGCAACGTTCTCCCGCAACGAGTCGGCGACTATGCGCAGCTCGGCGAGGGTGCGGCTGATGACTGTGACACGGGCGCCCATGCCGCAGGCGATGAAGGCAGCGTTGATGCCCACGACGCCTCCGCCCAGGATAACCACCTCACAGGGGGCCACGCCGGGGATGCCGCCCAGGAGCTTGCCGCTGCCGCCGCTGGCCCTCTCCAGGTAGTGGGCGCCGACCTGGGTGGCCATGCGGCCCGCGACCTGGCTCATAGGGATGAGCAGGGGCAAGGCGCCGTTTGGCAACTGGACCGTCTCGTAGGCGATGGCGGTGACCTTATGGTTGAGGAGCGCCGTGGTGAGCGATGGGTTGGGGGCCAGGTGGAGATATGTAAAAAGGATCGTGCCCGGGCATAGGAGTTCATACTCCGAGGGCTGAGGCTCCTTCACTTTGACCACCATCTCCGCCTGACCGAATACCTCAGCGGCGGATGGAACAACCTTCGCCCCAGCAGCCGCGTAAGCGGAATCGGGGAAGCCGCTGCCCTCGCCGGCGCCCATCTCAACGAGAACGGTCTGGCCGGTCGCCACCAGTGCCCTCGCCTCATAAGGCGTCAGGGCCACCCTGTACTCGTGGTCCTTGATCTCGCGCGGCACCCCTACGATCATCGCACAGCCTCCACGCTCAGTAAGCCCCATTCTATTGGTCATTGAAGCCTATCGTCAAGAAAAGGTCAGGAGGCCCGTGCGGGCCTCCTGACCTGGCAATGAATATTGACAGATCCCCTAATCACCGTCATCGTCCGAGCCCGCACCGACGCGGCTCGCCTCGAACTTGTTGTCCGAGAGCGAGTCACCCTCATACGGGAAGTCGGACTGGAAGTTCAGGAACTCCCGCTCCGCACCACACAGCTTACACCTACCCATGCTGGTGCGACCGGAAGGAGCCTCTATCTTCCAGTGGTGGCGGCACTCCGTGAGGGTGGAAGCGCCACCCGATGCTACCATCAGTCCTATCTCCATCCTAGTCCTCCTTCCTAGACTAGCCAGCCCCGGCGACATCTTTCCGACGCTGCTGCTAGTCATGAAGAAATACTAATATGTCGCAAAAAGTTTGTCAAGCTTTATACGGTAATAACTTGAACATGTTGACAAAGCGACGGCCCCGCTGCTAGAATCGTTACAAAGGTCCTGGGGACGAAGGGGCGAGATGCAATCAACCCGCGGGCACATAGTTGAGCTGCTGAAGAGGCACGGTGGCGCGACAGTCGATGAGCTCTCTAAGGTCTTGGGCCTTGCCTCTATGACCATTCGCCAGCACCTCGCGATCCTCGAGCGCGACTCATACAT
>JACQUE010000077.1 GCA_016210425.1 Chloroflexota bacterium
GCTCCATGAAGTACTCCCCCATGGCGCAGCCGGCGTAAGGAGCTATGTACTGCAGGGCCGCCGACTCGGCGGCGTTGGCGGCCACCACGATGGTGTGCTCCATGGAGCCGTATTGCTGCAGCGTCGCCACGGCCTGCGCAACCTTTGAAGTCTTCTGTCCTACCGCCACGTAGATGCAGACCAGGTCGCCGCCGCGCTGGTTGACGATGGTGTCCAGAGCGATGGCAGTCTTGCCGGTGGAGCGGTCGCCGATGATGAGCTCGCGCTGGCCACGGCCGATGGGGATCATGCTGTCGACTGCCTTGATTCCGGTCTGGACCGGCGTGTCCACGGACTTTCGAACCGTAACGTTAGGGGCGATGCGCTCGACGGGGCGGGTCTGGCTGGCCTGGATGGGGCCACGTCCATCGATGGGCTGGCCGAGGGCGTTCACCACGCGGCCGATGAGCCCTTCGCCTACGGGCACCTCCGCGATGCGGCCGGTGCTGCGGACCTCGTCGCCCTCCTTGACATCGGTGTACTCGCCGAGGATGACGATACCGACGCTTTCCTCCTCCAGGTTCAGGGCCACGCCCATCGCCCCGCTGGGGAACTCAACGAGCTCGCTGTACATGACCCCAGAGAGTCCGTGCACGCGAGCGATGCCGTCGCCCACTTCTACCACCGTCCCTACGTCGACGGCGGTCAAGGGGGCTCCGAACTCCTCGATCTGCTTTCTGATTATGGAAGCTATCTCTTCCGCTCGGATTGCCATCCTGTATACCTCCGTAATGGCTAGTAGCCGCCTCCGCTGCCGGCCCTCCGGGCCCGGGCAGCCAGCCTATTTCGCAGATGGCGCTCTATGTCGATCTTGCGCCTGCACCTGTTGCAGACCCAGACTTTTTCCACGGTCTCTCCAGCAAAGGGAAGCCCGCAGCGGGGGCAGGCGTTGGGGTGGAACCCCGGTTCGGGGCCTCTCTCATCCACCGACGAGGCTTCTCCGTAGCGCCTGTAGCTGGCTCAGCGTGCTGCCGTCCAGGACCCTGTCTCCCACGCGCGCCACAAAACCGCCGATTATCGTCGGATCGACGTAGACCTCCAGCACAACCTGTCTACCAGTGAGGGCGGCAAGGCCACGAGCGATCCTGTCTTGCTCCACCGCATCGATTGGGACGGCGGTGGTCACTCGGGCGTGCTCGATGCCCCGTTCGGTGTCGTAAAGGGCGCCATACTCCTGCGCGATGTCCGCCACCAGACCGATCCGCCCCTTCTGAACAAGCAGCGAAGCGAGGTTCAGCACGAGGGGGGCCAGGCCCGTCAGTCTCGCCCGCAGGTGCTTAACCTTTTCCTCAGTGGGCAGCTTCGGATTAGCCAGCAGCGCCTGCATCTCGGGCGCGGATGTGCCCTCGGTGAGTTGGGCGAGGTCCTTCTGCCAGGCCTCCAACTCTCCCTGCTCCTTGGCTATCATGAAGATGGCCTGAGCATATCGTCGCGCAGCGGCTATTCTAGCCATGCTCTCTCCCGATAGGCTTCTTCAAACGATATTGGGGCTTGGGCTCCGGGCCGTAGCTCAGTTGTCCCTGCGGGCCGTGCTTTCATCCAGCACCTCTTGGATCAGGCGCTGGTGGGCCAGCCGGTCGAGGGAGGCCTTGATCACCTTCTCGGCTGCCATGATGGCCAGGTCAGCGAACTGCTGCCGCAGTTGGACGATGGCCTCGTCTCGCTCCATCTGGATCTCGCTGCGCGCGCGCTCGATGATCGCCTCGGCCTCACGACGGGCGTCCTGGCGGGCCTCCTCCTTGAGCCTCTCGCCGATGTGACCCGCCTGAGCGATAAGATCCTGGCCCTCGCGCCTTGCTTCCTCAAGCCGCGCCTGCGCCTCCTGGTCGCTCCTCGCTACCTCCTGCCTCAGCTTGTCCGCCTCGTCGAGGCTTTCCTTTATGCGAGCGGAGCGCGAGTCCAGCATCTTGAGCACCGGCTTGTAGAGAAGCAGGTAGAGCAACAAGAGGAGCAGCAGAAAGTTGACGATCTGAGCGATCAAGCCCGGCAGATTTATACCAAGGGCTGACACTTACTACTCCTTGTAAACAGCTATTACGACGGCATGACCGGCACTTGCCATGCCTGACCTCTCCCCGTTCGCTTAGACGAACTTTAGGATAACGGCCACCACCAGGGCGTAGATGGCCACGGCCTCGGCGAACGCGATGGCCAGGATCATGTTGGTCTGAATCCGCCCCGTAGCCTCCGGGTTGCGCCCGATGGCCTCCATCGCCTTACCGCCCAGCAAACCGATGCCGATGCCCGGGCCGATAGCACCCAGCCCAATGGCCAGCCCAGCCGCCAACAGCTTAACTGCATCTGCGTCCATAGTTCCCCCTTTAGTTTATCTTGGTCTGTTTTCGCCTTGCTTCAATGCAATCGGGGAGGCCCCTGCCCTCACCTCCCCGCTTCCGCCTTCCACCACATTTCTTTGATCTAGTGGCCCGCCGCGTGCTCGGGGCTCTCGTCGTGGTCGCCGTGCGAGGCCACGGCCATCGTGGCGAACACCAGCGTCAAACCGGCGAACACCAGGGCTTGCACGAAGCCGACGAATATCTCCAGTGCCACAAAGGGCAGGACCACCACAAATGGCAGCAGCGAGACGATGACCAGCAAGAGGATCTCGCCCGCGAACATGTTCCCGAAAAGTCGGAAGGTGAAGCTGATGACGCGGGCTATCTCGCCCACTCCCTCCAAGGCCCCCACAAAGGCGTCGATGAGACCCCACATGATATTGCCGCGCATGAGCTGGCGCACGTTTACGAATCGTCTCGCGTACTTGAAGAAGCCCGCCGTGCGGATGCCCCAGAACTCAACCATGAACATCGCGATGAGGGCCATGGCCAGGGTCGTGTTGAGGTCCGTGTTGGCGCTGCGCAGGAAGGGGACCAGGCTGCCCGCTGTCTTGCCGGCAGGAGCGCCGTGCTTCTCATACTCGGCAGCCGTGATCTCTTTATCTTCTTTGCTGCCTCTCGGCGGTATCACCACGGCTGCCCCTGTCCCGTTGAAGACCAGCATCTTGGCGCTTTCAAGGTTGGGTGTCTTATTGTCCTTCTGGGCCTCCACCTTGACCTCGTGGACCACCTCATCGGCAGACTTCACGCCGCCGATGGTAGCGAAGCCGGGCAGGAGCGCCAGCCAGGCCGAGATGACGATGAACAGGAAGATGGTGGCGATGAGCGGGAAGAAGCGTCGCCCATTGTGCCTGCCCGCTACGCTCTCCACGAAGTTCCACAGAGCCTCGACGGCCATCTCCAGGAGGTTCTGCAGCCGCCCGGGGACCAGCTTCAGATTGCGTGTCGCTCCCCAGGAGAGGAGGGCCAGGACGCTCATGGTGAGCCAGGTCGCGAGGACAGTGTTGGTCAGGCGAAAGCCTTTGAAGGGCTCAGCGACTTTCTCAGCGGGAAGGAGTATCTCCGGAGAGGGTACATGAATGATCAGCGGACCGGCCAACAAGAGGATCACAATCAGGACGAGGAGCGCTCTTGTACGGTTCATCCTAAACACTACTTAGAATCTCCACCATCCGTATTATCTCCACGTATCGTGGTTACCACCATCCGGTAGACGCCATAAAAGGCGGTTATCAGTCCCAGGAAAAGCCCCAAGAGGGTGAAGGCTGGCGGTATCCCAACTAGCTTATCCAGCCACACCCCCCCGAGCACCCCCAGGACAATGCATACGACTACATACCAGCCCATGCCAACGAGCCGGAAGGCGCTCATGACTCTCCCCCGGCTAGGCCTATCACGCGGGGAAGTATATCATAAGGTTTCAGAGCGATCAACACTTGAAGTCGAGCGGCCAGGCC
>JACQUE010000083.1 GCA_016210425.1 Chloroflexota bacterium
CCCCAGACCATCACCAGCATCATGCGCCTCAAGGAACGCCTGAACGATGCCGGCTACGGAAGGTTGTGGCGCTCGGAGCACGGGTACATCCTTCGCCTTGGGAACGCCGGCGAGGCCTTCTTCAGTGCCGATAGGTCCAGCAACGTGGTGGGTGCCACCGCGCACTGGCTGCTGGAGGTGGACGAGGCTCAGGACGTGGACAAGGAGAAGTTCGCCAAGGAGTTCCGGCCCATGGGCTCCAGCACCAACGCCACCACGGTGCTCTTTGGCACCGCCTGGGACGACCGGACTCTCTTGGAGGAGACGAAGCAGTTGAACCTGGAGTTGGAACGCAAGGACGGGGTGAGGCGCCACTTCCAGTACGATTGGCAGGAGGTGGCCAAATACAATCCAGACTACCTGCGCTACGTGGAGGCGGAGCGCCAGCGCCTGGGCGAGAGCCATCCGTTGTTCCAGACGCAGTACTGCCTGCGCCCACTGTCGGGCGGCGGTCGCTTTCTCTCGGCGATGCAGCGGGCGCTGTTGGCCGGCAGCCATCTGCGCTTGCCGGGGCCACGGACGGGCGAGACGTACGTGGCGGCCGTCGACGTGGCGGGCGAGGCCGAGGCGGCCCAGGACGCTGCGCTGCGGGCCATCGAGCCGTGCCGCGATTCTACAGTCATCACCATCGCCCGTCTGGACTTCGCGCGCGGCGATCCGGTGACCCACGAGCCGGCCATCGACATCGTGGAGCACTACTGGCGTACAGGGGCATCGCACGTGGAGCTGCACGGGCAGCTTGTGGCGCTCCTACGCGAGAAGTGGCGCTGCAAGCGGGTTGTCGTGGACGCGACCGGCGTCGGCGAAGGGCTGGCCAGCTTCTTGTCGGCAGCCCTTGGCCGTTCGGTCGTTGTGCCTTTCAAGTTCACCGCGCAAAGCAAGTCGGCGCTGGGGTTCGGCCTGCTGGCGGCCATCAACGGGGCACGGCTGCGCATGTATGCGGGGGATGACTCGGCGGAGTACCGCGAGTTCCGGCGGCAGATGGAGCTGGCTCGGAGCAACTACCGCGCCAACCAGACCATGAATTTCTACGTCGATGCCGCGGAGGGGCACGACGACTTCTTGATGAGCCTGGCGTTGCTGGTGGAGGCGGCGCGCTACAGGCTACGGCAGGCCAGGGGGAGGGAGCATCAACCGGAGACAGTGGGCAAGGGATAGACGCGTTGCTTGAGAGAGATGTTTGAACGAGGAGCAGTGTTGATGGAGAACGTATTGTTGAAGCTGGTGCGCGATCCTCTTCCTGAGTATCTTGACTATCACGACACGGGCTGCGAGGTGGCTCCGGCCTGCCTCGATTGCCCGCTTCCCCTGTGCAAACACGATGACCCGGGCCAGGTGCGGAGAGCGGAGCGGCGCCAGCGCGACAGCGAAGTGGTCCGGCTCCGGAAGGAGGAGGGGCTATCGGCGCGAGAGATCGCGTCGCGATTAGGGATCAGCAAGCGGTCGGTCTATCGGGTGCGGGAAGGAGTTGCAGCGGCGGCGGATGGCCCGGGGGTGCGGCGGATTGGCGGCGATGTTGACAGGCGGCAGAGGGAGAGTATCATGGGGATCAGAGAGAGTCGCCGGGCCGGGCTGTAGGGACCGATAGGGGGCTGATCATGGCCGTAAGGATCTTCATCGAGCGCACCGCCAAGAGCGACAAGCGCGCTGATCTCAGTGTCGTCCTTCGGGAGCTGCGGGGGCGGGCGCTCCACCAGCCCGGCTATATCTCCGGCGAGACGTTGGTCTCAGCCACGAATCCGGCGCGGTTCCTGGTTATGAGCATCTGGTTCACATTGTCGGACTGGGATGCCTGGGAGAGCCACCCTGAGCGCAGGGAGATAACCGATAAGATACGGCCCCTGCTCGTCAGCGAGCCTAAGACGGAGATCTGGATGGAGATCAGCACGCTGGGGGCAGCACCCTGAGGGACCAAAGTTCTATCAAGAGTGGGCAGGAAGATGGAGCAAGGAGGAAAGGCATGCCAGTCTACATTCTTCTCAGCAGGCTTACGGATGAAGGGCGCAAGACGATTAAGGCACGCCCGGAGCGCATCGGCGAGGTGAACCGCGAGATCGAGGGTATGGGGGGCAAGGTCATCGGGCAGTATGCGGTGCTGGGCTTCTACGATTTCGTGAACATCGTGGAGGCGCCGGACAACGAGACCATCGCCAGGGTATCGCTGGAGCTCGGCGCTCGGGGCACGGTGGATATAACGACGCTGCCGGCTATTCCTGTGGAGGTGTTACAGGCCCGCCTGAAGGCGGCCTCGTGAGGGACGGGAGATGAACGTCAACACGATCCGCTGTAGCGTCCTGGAGGGGCCTGAAAACGTGAAGGCGTTCTGGCGGGTCGCCATGCACGAGATCGTGCCCGGCTATGCCCGCCACAACATCGAGGCCCGCTTCTTCTCGGGCACCAATGCTCTGGATAGGGATATCCTTATTATGCTCGACCCCTATGATCCCGAGCTGACCCAGGAGATACGGGAGGATGAGGCGCTGATGCGGGCGGTGAACCGCCTGTTCAAGCTGACTCACACTGTCGGCTATGAGGGCAAGGTCTACCAGGAGGTGGACGAGGACCGGCTCAGGCGCTTCCGGGTACTGTAGCGGGCCGTTCTGCGGCAATCCGGGGAGCACGAAGGTGCTCCCCCTTTCTGTTTCTATGGCTTGGAGTGTTCTGGGGTTGTGCCACTAGCTTCTTGATCTGATTAGTATATAAGTTCTAGACTGGTGCCACTTTAAGGGGAGGCGCCAGATGGAGCAGCTACCATTGCCCCAGGTCATCGCCCGGATGGACAGCCAGCGGCTGCGGGGCTACCGCGAGCACCTCGACTTCTACAACGGCGTCCAGTGGCTGGGCACGGCGCGGCGGCGGGAGCGCCGGCTGACCTTCAACTACGCCAAGGTCTTCGTGGATAAGGTCACGGCCTACCTCATGTCCAGCCGCACCTTCTCCGTTCTGCCGGCGGGCACGAGCAGCGCGGCGCGCGAGCGGGCGGGGCGGGCCGAGCAGTTGCTGCGCCAGGTGCACGAGGATAACAACCTGGAGC
>JACQUE010000075.1 GCA_016210425.1 Chloroflexota bacterium
ATCGAGGACCTGGTGCAGTCGGGCAAGAGCATCCTGCTGCTGGGCCGGCCGGGCGTCGGCAAGACGACCATGCTGCGCGAGGTGGCCCGAGTGCTGGCCGACGATATGCAGAAGCGGGTCGTCATCGTCGACACGTCCAACGAGATTGCCGGCGACGGCGACATCCCCCATCCCGCCATTGGCCGCGCCCGCCGCATGCAGGTTCGCACGCCGGCCCTGCAGCACGCCGTGATGATCGAAGCCGTCGAGAACCACATGCCCGAGGTAATTGTCATCGACGAGATCGGCACGGAACTGGAGGCCCTTGCGGCCCGCACCATCGCTGAGCGCGGCGTCCAGCTTGTGGGAACCGCCCACGGCAACACGCTGGAGAACCTCGTCATGAACCCTACCCTCGCGGACCTCATCGGTGGCATCCAGAGCGTCACCCTCGGCGACGAGGAGGCGCGCCGTCGCGGTACGCAGAAGTCCATCCTCGAGCGCAAGGCGCCACCAACCTTCCACATGGTAGTGGAGATTCAGAGCTGGGAACGGGTCGCCATCCATCCCGATGTCGCTCAAGTTGTGGATTCCCTCCTGCGCGGCCAGAACATCTCGCCGGAGATACGCTGGCTCGACGAGGAAGGCAACATCCAGATCGAGCGGACCGCAGCCGTTCGAGGCTTCGGGCAGCCAGTCGAGAGGGTGGAGCGAGAGCCCCACGGAAGCAGCGCAAAAATCTACCCTTTTGGCGTTAGCCGCGACCGCCTGAACGAGGCCATCCGGCGATTGCAGCTCCCCATGCAGGTGGTCGACGACCTGCGCTTGGCCGACGTGCTCATAACGGTAAGGAACTACTACCGCCGAAAGCCTCAAGCGCTACGCGACGCCGAGGCTCGCGGCGTGCCCATCTACGTATTGAAGAGCAACACGGCAATTCAGACGGAGCTCTGTCTGACGGATATAGCGCGCGCCGGAACGAGGGAGAACCCTGTCCAGGACGCCATGCAGGAGGCGGAGGAGGCCATCGACAAAGTGATGCAAGGCCACAGCGCTGTGGAACTGCAGCCGCAGAACGCCTACATCCGCCGCCTTCAGCACCTGATGGCCAGCCGGTATAACCTGCCGACCGAGAGCTACGGCAAGGAGCCCTTCCGCCGCGTGCGGATCCTGCGCAGCGATCACGACGAAGAAGATGAGTGATTGGCCGCAGACGAGCCGGCCCTATCCAGGCATTCTCATCACCTTGGAGGGTGGCGAGGGCAGCGGCAAGAGCGTACAGGCCGAGCGGCTGGAGGAGCGCCTTAGAGCGCACCTCGGTGGGTCGCGGCAAATCATAAGCATCCACGAGCCAGGCGGCACCGTCCTCGGTGAGGGTATTAGGCACCTGCTTAAGCAGCAGCCTCAGCGGCTGTGGCGGCGCGTCTACAAGCAGTGGGCCGACCTTACGGCCCGGGGGCCCCTGGATCCGGTGGCTGAGCTGCTCCTATTCGCGGCGGCCCGCGCCCAGCTAGTGAGCGAGGTGGTGCGGCCCTACCTGGAGCGCGGCGATGTCGTCGTCAGCGATCGCTTCGCCGACTCAACTGCTGCCTATCAGGGCTATGGCCGCGGGCTTGACCTTGATATCATAGCCAGGACGAATGCCATCGCCTGCCAGGGGATGAAGCCGCAGCTAACGATCCTGCTGGACGTTCCGGTGGAGGTGGGCCTTGCCCGCAAGGGCCCAGAGAGCAAGCGCGACCGCCTGGACTCAGAAGAGCGCTCCTTCCATCAGAAGGTGCGTGAGGGCTACCTGACGATAGCCGCGCAGGAGCCGGAGCGCTGGCTAGTGTTGGATGGCCGGGGTTCCCCTGATGACATAGCGGAAGCGGTATGGCGGCGGGTCAGGTGCCTCTTCAAAGAGCTTAGGTAATCCCCGCGAGCCGGGACCGCCGGCGCCACACTCACAAGCTATTCTCGTCCACATAGAGACGAAGAAGCTATTGACAGTCCGCCTCAATAGTCCATAGAATGCTATCCCAATAAAGGGGCATTGGATTCCGAGGGAGGAGTGTTGAGCATCCTTCGAAGCCTCCTAAGCAAACACCAAGCCATAGCGGTCTGGATAGGCCTGGCAGCCGGCATGGTTCTCGTCCTTGCGCTGTACCTGGCCTTCGGGGCAACGGATGTCCACCTCAAAGCCGGACAAATGGCAACTATAGTTATCGCGACAGTGGCCGTCGCAGGCATCTGTGTTTGGATAATCAGTTGGGAATAGTTCGCAACCGATGTTGGTTGATCATACGGTATTAAAGGGGTTGTGGAGTTATAGTGTTATGATGCAGTTTAGGGTTGAAGAGAAGACACGTCTAAGACGGCAGAAGACCGAGCAGGCTATCTCTCTTGCCATGCAGAACCGTTGGGAAGAGGCAGCCGCGGTCAACAAGAGCATCGTGGAGATCTTCCCAACCGACGTGGACGCTTACAACAGGCTTGGTAAGGCTCTTGCAGAACTCGGACGGAACACCAAGGCGCGAGAGGCGTACAAGCGGGCGCTGGACCTCTCGCCCAGCAACCACATAGCTAAGAAGAACCTGGATCGCCTCTCCAGCCTCTCAGACTCTACTGAACAGTCAGCGTCTCGACAGGTCCCCGACGGCCTCGTGCCGGACCTCTTCCTGGAGGAGGCCGGGAAGACAGGCATCTGCGAGCTCATCCACCTTGCCCCATCGGAGGTGCGGGCAAAGCTTACGGGCGGCGATGTTGTGAACCTGAAGCCTTCGGGCAAGCTGCTGATGGTGGAGACCGGCTCCGGCGAATACCTGGGCCAGGTGGAGCCCAAGCTTGGGCTCCGGTTGATCAAGTTCATGGAGAAGGGCAACCGGTATGCCGCCGCCACCGCCAGCGTCGAAAACAACACGGTGCGGATTATCATCAAGGAGACGTACCAACACCCCGACATGGTGGGCCGCATCTCCTTCCCGCCAAGGGAGGCCGAGCGCTTCCGTCCGTACACGAAGGACACGTTGATCAGGTATGAGATCGACGAAGATGAGGGTTTCGAGGAAGAAGAGGAGGAGCCCGGCAAATGGGCGGAACCAGCGGAGTCCCAGGACGAGGTCCACATCATCAGCGACGACGAGGTGGTGGCTCAGGAGGCGATGGAGGACGACGAATCGGAGGTGTAAGATGCCCTCCTATTGCGAAGAGCAACGGGCCGGAGCTTCCGCTCCGGCCTCGTCTTGTATCCAGCGAACTCCTGCTATAATTGGAGCAGATCGGGTTGGCTGCTCAGGGGAGCATGCTTTGAGCGGAGGCAGCGCAGCAATGAAACGCCCGGCCTTCTGTTAGCCTAGCCGACCATCGCTTTCCGGCGGCGAGAGAATCTACAAGCCCCCCTTGAGCGTCGATGGCGACTTTGGTAATGTTGGGAGTTAGTGCGCTGTTGAGAGAAGGGTATGGGCGTTGCCTCAGAGGACAAGGCGATAACGCTGGGTCACCCCAGCTACATTTGGCGTTTCGGACAGGAGAGGCGCCTGGCCTTGATCCGCCGCTACGTGTCCCTGGAGAAGCGGCGCATCCTCGACATCGGCTGCGGCATCGGCGCCTATGTGCGGGCTTTTCGCCGTTACAGTGAAGACGTTTACGGGCTGGACATCGAAAGGGAGCGCGTGCTGCGCGGGAGCCAGGCGCTTCCCAATCTTATGGCCGCGGTGAGCGAGCACCTGCCGTTCAAGGACGAGGTCTTCGATGTTGTGCTCCTCCATGAGGTCATCGAACATGTAACCGATGACCACCGGACAATAGTAGAGGCCTGCCGGATCCTACGGCCCGGCGGCGCCATCGTCATATACGCGCCCAACCGCCTCTACCCCTTCGAGACCCATGGCTTCTATTTGGGCAAGAGGTACATCTTCCAGCTCCTGCCTCTGGTCAACTGGCTTCCGGACAGGCTGCGGCGCATCTTCGTGCCCCATGTCCGCGCCTACACCACCAACGACATCAAGAGACTCTACGGCGCACTGGATCTCACAAGCATCATCCACACGTATGTCTACCCCGGCTTCGATGGGATAGCCTATCGGTGGCCTGCCCTAGCACGCCTCATGAGGGGAGTCTTCTATTTCCTGGAGGCCAGCCCCTTGCGCATCTTCGGGCTCTCTCACTTCATCGTTCTCAGGAAATCCCAGGCCGGCGCAGGACAGGAACGATGATGGCTGGTTTCTGGCTTCGCCGGGTACGCGCCCGCCGCCGCTTCTCTCCGCGATCCCCTAGCTTGATTGTCGCACTAGCTGTGGCAGGTCTACTCCTACTGGTTGCCGCTCCCGTCAGCGCCGGTGTTGCCACCTATGTCTACTTTGCTCAGCAGCTTCCGCCTGCCGAGACTATGGCATCACGTGAGATCGCTCGCTCCAGCAAGATCTACGACCGCAACGGGACCATCTTGAACGAGGTGGTAGACCCTTACGGAGCCAACCGTACCACCGTGAACATCCAGGAGATATCACCCTACCTCATCAATGCGACCATTGCCACGGAGGACGGCGATTTTTACAGAAACTGGGGCGTGAACTTCCGCGGCATCGCCCGCGCCACCTATGTCTATCTGACCAAGAGCGGGAGTCTTCAGGGCGGCAGCTCAATCACACAGCAACTCGTAAAAAACGTGGTCATACCGGAGGACGAGCGCATCCAGGCTTCGTTCTCACGCAAAATCAAGGAAGCGATCCTCGCGTTCGAGCTCACACGCCGCTACTCAAAGAACCAGATCCTGGAGTGGTACCTCAACGAGATATGTTACGGCGGCTCGGCCTGTGGAGCGGAGGCCGCCGCTCAAAGCTTCTTTGGGAAGTCGGCGCGGGACCTGACGTTGGCCGAGGCCACGATGCTGGCCGGCCTCCCGCAGGCCCCCGCATATTATTCGCCGAGGGAACATCCGGAAAGGGCGAAAGCGCGCCAGGCGGTGGTCCTGGAAATGATGATCAAACGGGGCTACATCACACCAGAGCAGGCGGAGGCGGCGAAAGGGGAGAAACTCCACTTCCACGAGCAAGTTTTCCCCATCAAAGCCCCCCACTTCGTCTTCTACGTCCGCCGCCTGCTGGAGGAGAGGTATGGCACGGAGGTGGTCTACCGAGGGGGGCTGAAGGTAACGACCAGCCTCGACTTGAACCTGCAAAACAAAGCGGAGGAGCTCATCCGAGCTAATCTGGCCAAGCTCAAGGAGAATAACGCCACTAACACTGCGCTCGTCGCGATAAGGCCCACCACAGGCGAGATTCTAACAATGGTCGGTAGCGCCGATTACTTTGATTCCACTATCGATGGCCAGATCAACATGGCCACGACAGAGCGGCAGCCCGGCTCCGCCTTCAAGCCATTCAACTACGTAACCGCTTTCATGAAGGGCTACACTCCCGCTACCATGCTGCTGGACGTCCGCACCTCCTTCTACGATGGGGGGGTTCCCTTCGTGCCGGAAAACGTGGACCTCAAATTCCAGGGCCCCGTCTCTGTTAGGCAAGCTCTTGCCACCTCCCTCAACGTGCCGGCTGTCCGCACTCTAGCCTTCTCCGGAGTCGATAACGTCATCAACACCGCCCACAAGATGGGGATTACGACTCTGACCAAACGCAACACCTACGGCCTCGCTCTCACGCTAGGAGGGGGCGAGGTCAAGCTGGTGGACCTCGCTTACGCCTACAGCGTCTTCGCCAACAACGGAAAGATGACAGGGACGCCGGTGCCTCTGGAGAAGCGCTCTCCCGGTATGCGGGATCTGGACCCGGTGGCGATCCTGAAGATCGAGGACTCTAGGGGCAACGTCCTCTATGAGTACAAGACACCGGACGAGAAGCAGGTCATCGACCCTAAGTTCGCCTACCTCATCACGAACATCCTCTCCGACAATGAGGCGCGGGCCACCTTCTTCGGCGCCGATAACCCACTTCGCCTGAAGAGCCGCCCAGCAGCAGCGAAGACCGGCACCACCAGCGACTGGCGCGACAACTGGACCATCGGCTATACGCCGGACCTGGTCGCCGGGGTCTGGATCGGCAACGCCAATGACCAGCCGATGTTCAAGAGCTTCGGCAGCACGGCCGCGGCCCCGGTCTGGAACGCCTTCATGGAGTACGCGCTTAATGACGCCCCACCCAAACCCTTCACCCGACCCCAGGGAATAACCGAGGCTACGGTCTGCATCCCGTCGGGACTTCTGCCGACGCCGGACTGCAAGGACACGCGCAAGGAAATCTTCGCCGGCAACGCGCCGACGCAGCCGGACAACGTCTGGCAGAAGATGCGCATCGACAAGACTAACGGACTGCTGGCGATGGCGCAGACGCCGCCGCAGGACGTGGAGGAGCACGTCTACATGGTCCTGCCGCCCGACGCGCAGGACTGGGTGCGCGAGCGCAACGTACCCCAGCCACCCACCGAGTTCAGCCGCAGGAACTCCTCGCCGATCGCCATCGTTTCGCCGGCGAGTGGCGCCTTTGTGCGCGGCCGAGTGGAGATCAGCGGCTCAGCCGCCGGCGATGGCTTCCGCTCCTTTGAACTGGCATACGGCAGCGGCACAAACCCCGGGAACTGGGCCCCGATAATTCCATCAAGGAACCAGCCCGTAACGAACGGCGTCTTGGGCTCCTTCGATACGACGAACCTCAATGGTCTCCATACGTTGCGCCTAACCGTCAACACGGCAAGCGGCCCAAAGATCTTCACCACCCCGATTACCATCGACAATACGCCGCCTCAGGTCCAGATCGTCTACCCAAGGCCCAACGAGACCATCGTCGCCGACCTGCGCGCCCCCACGCCTCAGGGCATCCAGGCCAAGGTGTCCGACAACCTGGCCATCGACCACGTGGAGTTCTTCGTCGATGGGCAGTCCCTGGGCTCCACCAGCGCCTCCCCTTACAACGGACGCTGGATGATGTCCGCAGGCACCCATTCCACCTACGCCGTCGCCTACGACAAGGCCGGCAACTCGGCCCAGAGCGATCCCGTCACCTTCCGCGTCAGCAGCAAATGACCGCGCTCCTATGCTTCGGGGCGGATATGGTACAATTTCTTGAGTGGCAAGGGATGATGGGCAACCGAGGATAACACTGAAGGTAACGAGATGAGGATAATTCTATACACGGGCAAGGGCGGGGTAGGGAAAACGAGCGTAGCGGCGGCGACGGCCG